>JACRKI010000138.1 GCA_016215305.1 Candidatus Woesearchaeota archaeon
ACAAGGCCGATCTTATCCAAGCAGAAACAAACGGGGAATATCAAACTCGCGTAGTGACTTGTGATGATCATACAGCTACTTTGATCATTGAAGCTGCGGAAAAATGCCCTTCTAATGTCATTAATGTCATTGACATTCAAAAAAAAGAAAAAATAGTAGACACCACAATAAAAATCAAGGATGATATCAGGGAAATTAAAGCAGAATATGATGATATGAAAGAGTTTGTTTTGGATGAGAAAGGATATTTTCTTATACGAATATTGCCTGAAAAAAAACTCATTGAAATTGGGTTTTGCGGAAAAAGAAATACTGTAGAAGTAAAAGTGTATGGAACAAAACCTATTGAAATATATCAAACCGTTCTTCGAGAAAAAATAATTGAGCGCCCAGATCATGCTGCGTATCTTGGAAGAGAATTACAAAAAGCATATATCGCACTGCAATTGAACATACCTTATGTACAAGATGATGAACTTCATCTGGAGTATCTCCATAAAAAAGAGGAAAAACAATGAAAGTCCTTTTAATCTTTCCTCCACAGAATCTGGAAGCGCGATACAGCCATAACATCGGTAATGTCGGCGGCTTCTTACCGCCATTGGGTCTTTGTTACATGGCTGCTGTTCTTGAAAAAGACAACCACGAAGTTCGTATCATGGATTGTCCTGTCAACTATTATCGCATCAACCACATTATGGATGAGGTGCGTTCTTTCCAGCCAGACGTTGTCGGTACTGCTGCAATCACTTCTCTTGCTGAAGTCACGAAAGGGATTTGCGCTGCAATCAAAAAAGAATTTCCAAATATCACTATCTTAGTTGGTGGACCGCATGCTTCAATTATGCCAAAAGAAGTTGCAGCAGACATGCAAGCTGACATCGTTCTTGTTGAAGAAGCAGACGGCATGATCGGACAAATTCTTGCGGATCTTCCCAAATACAAAGAAATGAAAATTGTGCACTGCGGGAAAGTCAAAGATTTAAACACCTTGCCGTATCCTGCACGATATTTAGTTGACATGAAAAAATACACCTCACTTCCCAATACCTACAAAACATCTCCGAACGTGTTTCAAATTGTTTCTTCGCGCGGATGTCCCTATACATGCACCTTTTGCTTTGATGCAAAAGGAACTTTCAGGCAACGCTCTGTGGAAAATGTTATTGGAGAATTGAAACTACTCAAAAAAGAGTATGGAATCATGGAAGTTGCATTCTGGGATGACATCATGACCCTCAACAAGAAATGGATGCATGATTTTTGCGACGCTGTTGAAAAAGAACTTCCTGAGTTAGTCTGGAGTTGTTACACTCGTTTGAATCTTGTAGATAAGCCATTACTTGTGCATATGAAAAAAGCTGGCTGCTGGAATATTTTCTTTGGGATTGAAGCAGGAGATCAGGAACTTCTTGACAATATGAAGAAACTTATGACTCTTGATCAAATGAAACAAGCTGTTCGCTGGGTTCAGGAAGCAGGGATTGAAATTCGCGGCTCATTTATGGTTGGGCTACCAGGGGAAACTCCTGAGAAAGCGCGCAAGACTATTGATTTTGCCATTGAACTTGATCCAGATTACGCGCAATTTTCCATTACCACTCCTTATCCAGGAACAGAATTATGGAACTCTGCTGAGAAATGGGGAACGCTTGATAAATCATTTCAGGATTATCATGGATGGAGTCCTGTCTTTGTTCCGTTTGGGTACAAAGATCAGAAAGAGCTTATGGATATTCACAAAGAGGCTTTTCGCAGCTTTTACATGCGACCAAAGTATGTGATGAAACGCATTTCTCGGATTCGTTCTTGGAATGATATCAAACGATACATGAATGGTGCACGCGTTGTTCTTGGCATGATTGGGAAAGAAAAGAGTACTGGGTATTGAGAAGGATTGAAATGAATAAAATTCATGAAGATTTGTACAATGCACTTGTTCTCATCGGTAAACGTAAAGAAACATATAGAATAAGACAAGAGTTAAATAGTTATCTTGCACTTGAAGAGTATATTATAGTAAATGATAAAGAAGAAGTTCGCATCACTAACAAGGGATTAGAACTCCTTAAATCACTGGAAGACATAAAACATAATGAGACTTCAAGAACTATAATGGTCTGGAGTATGATTGTTTCAGGATTATTTTCATTATTGGCATTGGTTATATCTATAATCTCTTTAAATAAAGGTGGATAAAATGACTATTCAAAATGATGCACAAAAAGTTCTCAACTTGATATACCAGAAATACGTTGATGAAAATAAGCTTATTGAAAATACTGATTTGTTAAATCTTGATTTAGAAGGTAATCGCATTGATAGAGCAATTAAATATTTAAGAGATATTGGATATATTGAAATTGTTTTGCTAATGGGCAATAATAATGGACTCCAAAATTTCATACTTAAGAAAATTACACCACGGGGAATTCAAGAGGTTGAAAAGAGATTGGCATTAAGTTAGCAGTTCAAATTACTTATAATACCCTTGCCACGATTGTTTTCTTATTTTTGTCATATCTCTTAGAAACTCGGGAACAATTTTCCACGTTTGAAAATTACTTAAATCTGAATCCATCCACGTGACTGCTTTTTCTTTTATGGAAAATCCCTGTTTTTGCGCGATGTATAATAATTCCACATCAAAGCAACTGCTTTTGATTGTTTGTTTTTCAAAAATAGATAACGTTTTTCTCTTGAAGAGTTTAAATCCGCACTGTGTATCTTGGAACTTGAGGCCAAGTATCATCCACTTGAGCAAAGAAAAACATTTGCTCATGAAAATCTTGAATGGTCTCTTTTGCACTTGCGATTCTTTCAGTCCTCTTGAGCCAATGACAATATCATACT
>JACRKI010000140.1 GCA_016215305.1 Candidatus Woesearchaeota archaeon
TCTTGCTGACGAAACTGCGGCAGCAGGAACAAATTGCGGCATCGCGGTCGCGGATCTTTCGACAAGCGAATTTTTCTGTCTGGAAACTTCAGCGTCGCAAATAGACAATGAGATCATGAGATACAATCCCGCAGAGGTTGTGGTTGCGGACACATTGAAAAAAACAAAGATGGTGCCGCTTCTCGAAACCTGCAAAAAGAAAAATATATTCATCAATGAGATTCAGGAATTATTTTTTCATTTCACAAATGCGTATCCAACATTAACGCGGCAGTTTCATGTGCAGTCATTGGAAGGATTTGGCATGGAAGAAAAAAAGAACGCGATCAGGGCGGCAGGAGCGTTATTATTCCATCTGAGAGAAACACAGAAATCAAATCTGCAATCCATCCAGAAAATAAAATACATCTCAAACGAGAAAAATATGATGCTGGATGAGACAACGCTGACAAATCTGGAAGTGTTCAAAAACACGCATGACAAGTCCGCGAAAAACACGCTGCTGAGCAGCATTGACCAAACGCAAACACCGATGGGAGGGAGATTGCTGAAGCGATGGATGATGCAGCCATTGCTGGAAAAAGAGGCGATTGAAAATCGGCTGGATGCTGTGGAAGAATTCGCGAAAAGAATTGTGCTCAAACAAGAAGTAGCAGAGCATTTGGGAAAAATCTACGACATAGAAAGAATTGTGTCGCGGGTGAATTTGGGGTGCGGCAATCCGCGAGATTTGCTTGCACTTAAAACATCGCTTGCATGGATTCCAAGAGTAAAAAACACGCTTCTTCTCGCGGAAAGCGCCATGCTTAAAGAACTTTCTTCCATGCAAACGAGCCAGGAAATAGTGGAAATGCTGGAAGCCTCAATTGGAGAAGACGCGCCAATATCAATAAGAGAAGGAAATCTCATCAAAAGAGGATTCAGTCAGGAATTGGATGAGCTCCATGACATTTGCAAAAATGGAAAAAGTTACATCAAGCAAATAGAACAGAGGGAGCAGGAAAAAACAGGAATTCGAACATTGAAAATAGGATTCAATAGAGTATTTGGCTATTATTTGGAAGTCACTGCAAAAAATCTTGCGTTGGTTCCGACAGCATACATCCGAAAGCAGACAACTGCGAATGGAGAGCGATATATCACAGAAGAACTCAAGCAGATGGAAGAAAAGATTCTCAGCGCAGAAGAAAAAATAAATCTGCTGGAGTATGAACTTTTTCAGCAGATCACGCAAAAAATAAGTGAACAGACAGAAAAACTGCAGAATATCGCGCAGACAATCGCGATGATTGACGTGCTCCACAGTTTCGCGGAAACAGCGCGGCAAAACAGATATTGCAAACCGGAAATCACAGAAGATTTTGAAACAGAAATCACTGATGGCAGACATCCGGTGATTGAACAAGTGCAAAATGATTATATTCCTAATGACACCCGCATTGGCAAAGAAAACAGAACAATGATTATTACTGGTCCGAACATGGCAGGAAAATCAACAGTGCTGAGACAAGTTGCGCTGCTCACGCTCCTTGCGCAAATCGGAAGTTTTGTTCCCGCGAAAGAAGCGAAAATCAGCATGGTGGACAGAATTTTTTGTCGGGTAGGCGCGCATGATGATTTAACGCATGGGCAGAGTACATTTATGGTCGAGATGCAGGAAACAGCGTCCATATTAAACAACGCGACAGAACGATCTTTAGTGATCATGGATGAGATTGGCAGAGGAACGTCAACCTTTGATGGCGTGAGTATTGCGTGGAGTGTCGCGGAATATATCAACAACAAAATCCATGCAAAAACAATGTTCGCGACGCATTATCATGCGTTGACGCATCTCGAAAAATATGAAGGCATTAAGAATTATAATATCGCGGTGAAGGAAGACAAAGAAGATATTATTTTTCTCAGAAAGATGGTTGCCGGCGGTACAGATAAGAGTTATGGAATTCATGTGGCGCGGCTTGCGGGCATGCCAAAAGAAGTTGTGCAAAGAGCAGAAGAGATTCAGGAAAAGTTAGAAGCAGAAAGCGAGATGGATGAGCGATTGGCAATTGGAGAAAAAGAGCATCTGAAACAAAAGATGACTGAAGAGAAAGGATTTCAGAAATCGTTGTTAGAGTTGTAGAAAAAAGATAATAATTAATTCAAAATGTTTTCTCTAAGTTCTGCAAATGATCTTGGGCGGTCAGCAGGATGCGGTGCAGTACATTGATAGATAAGTTCAGCCATTTTAGGATGAACTGATCGCATAGGAAGAGAAAGAATTGCTGCACGATATGTGTAATTTCGCATAATCTCCGCGTGTTTTTTTCTTGCGGAAAAAGAATCCTCATCAAGAGACAATTCTTTTCGCGGCAATGTCCCTTTTATGAGATAATAAGCAATAATGCCAAAAGCGTACATATCAAAAGAGTTTGGATGTGGTGGAGCAGATGAAGAAGCTAAAGCGCAGTATCGTTCGTGGTCAAAATGTTCTGGAGGAAGATATCCAAGAGTTCCTATAGAAAATTGTCTCTGAAGATAATACCAGCGAAATCTATGATACGGCATTGTTCTTCCAAAGTCAACTAATTTGAAATGATGACCAAGATCTGAATCAGAACAAACAAGAATATTTTGCGGCTTCAAATCAAAATGACCATGTCCATCTTCTTCAAGAGTTGCCAAAAGATCTGCAAGGGAGCATGCTGCAGCATACTGATCATCAGGTGTTTGTAATTCACGTGAACGAAGATGTTGAAGCGTTCCTATTCCTGCTTCCATAATCAATTCTAAGTTTTCATCAACTTCTGCAAGACTATAAATCTCTGGTCCAACCCAGCCAGAAAATCGTTGAGCTGCTTTAATCTCTTGTCTTCCTTCCACTGTGTCAGAAATATATTTGGCAACAGCAGGAGTGACAGTCTTTGTATCTGCGTCAAGAAATCCAATGCGGTGCACACGACCTCTTCTATCAAGGGGGACAACAGGAGAAAATTCACCATAGCGCTGTTTGGCAACATCATACCATTCTCTCGTTACTAAGTGTTCTGGAAGTACCATAAACAAAGATAATAACAACTCCCTTTTATATTTTATATAAAATATCAAAGAAAAACAAGTTATTCTGACATACTTATGTGACAACATAAGAAAAAGTGTTAAATGTGTCATAATGATTATATACTTTTCTCGCCAAGTAACTGAAAGAGAGCTAAGAGTATACTGTTTTGGCTCCTGAGGTTGGTTGCAAATGAGAGGAACGCAGGAATTAGCAGACAAAGTATGTCTCGCTGGAATTTTTGAGAGACGACCGTTGCGGGATTGGCCATTGCCATATACGCCAAGGACTGTTCCAGAGTATGTTCCCATGCCTTGGGAAATTGGAGGAAGTTTGAGAAGAACGCCA
>JACRKI010000141.1 GCA_016215305.1 Candidatus Woesearchaeota archaeon
ATTATTAAGTGGTTTCTCTATTGCGTTTGCACCAGATACAAACGAAATATATCTTGCAGCAGGAGATGAATTTGTCGATCCTATTTTTGGACGATTCAGTATTGTTTACAATGGTTTGGATGGATATGATGTGTTTGAGGAAATGCTCTCTATCTCCGGATCAACAAGTGCAGAAATGCGATTCTATAACTATGATGGAACTTACGTAGAAATTCCCCTCGCTGCAGATTCTGCAACTGTTTCAGGAGAAGCGTCTGACGAACCAATATATTGGGGAAATGAAGCGCCTACTGCCACAAAAGCAAATCAAGATGAACTTATATATCTCGAAGGTGAAACTTGTTTTGGCGTTACAAGCGTTGTTGATTGTCAAGGCGCAATGTTCCTTGTTATTGATTCAGATGGAAATGTACACCTGAGTCAAATTACTAATATTGACACGAATGCAAATGAGATTAGTTTTGATGATCTTACTTATGGTGGAAGTGGGGATAATGTTCCATATACGGATGGTTCAGTGACTGACTTTGATACAGGTGTTGGAACTCTCCAGCTTCTTATTGATGAAGCTACAAAAACAATTACATTTACTGATATAGGTAGTGAAGATGGTACCCTCATAAGAACATATAATGAAGCAACCTTTGAAATCATAAACACAGATGTTTCCTCACAAATATTTGAAGGGGTATATTTTAGTGAATATAATGATGGAGCAAGAGAAACAGAAAAATATCTTGAGAATTTATTAATTATTGCATATTATGATGATATCACCGCTAATAGCATAGAGTGGAGCAGTACCAGTTTATTAGCACTCAACTCAAGCGATGGTTTTGGATTTTTTGATGTAAGTGATACTATTGATGCTTACCAAGATTTTGTTACATACAAAGGTACTTTAATTGAGTATGACCGTGAGTCCAAGTCATATATTTATTTTTATCATCCTTATTATGCGGTATATGCAAATGTGACATTAGAAAGTACTTGAATGGCATTATAACATAAAGTTTAAATCCTCTTCTTTATTCTTTTTATCTTGATGAAACCAACTTTTTCCAAAATATTTATATATAACTTAGAGTTATAGTACTATAACTTGGGGTTATAGTATGGTTGAAATAACAGAAAACGGTAAATTGGCATTAAAATTGATATTTACAGACTTTTTGACACGTTATAATTCCTACAATATCAAAGACAAAATAAAATTAAGCAATGCCGGAAGCCTTAAGCTTTTAAGAAGTCTGCATGACAAAAACCTGCTCACAAGCGAGAAAATTGGAAATGCGATATTTTACAAACCAAATCTCGAAAATAACTATTTGATGAAACTGTTGGAGCTCATTTTTCTTGACTATAGTAATCTGTCAAGTTTTGTAAAGGGATGGATATATGATTTAAACTCATTATCTCCACATACTAATGGAATATTCCTTTTTGGATCAATTTTGAGAAAAGGCAAAGAAGCGAGAGATATAGATGTCTGTTTTATATTAAACAAAAGTGAAGATTATAAGCTACTGCAAAGAATGATAAAAGAAATGAATGAGAAGAACCGCTTAAAGATAGACCCCTTATACTTGACTGAACAGGACTTTGAAAAAAAATTGATTGAAAAAGACAAGCCGTTAATAGAAATTGTCAAAAGCTGCGTCGTTGTGCATGGTTCTGAACTATTTGTGGAGGTTGTAAAAAATGTCCAAAGCAAGCAATCACGTTAAATGGTGTTTGGATAAAGCGAAAAAAGAGATAGGCAAAGGCGAGCAGCATAGAGGACTTGTACAAGTAATGCCAAATAAGGAACTGGCATTGGAGCATCTGGCGAAAGCTGAACACAACCTTGGGGCATTTTTGTATAACAAGAAAGGCGGCTTCTATGACTGGACAATCAGCATAGGTTTCTATGTTATGTACCAAAAGAAGACGAACAAATATTGAAAATGAGAGAAAAATATCAGTATACTCCAATCATTGACATAGATATTCAAAAAGTAGATGAGCTGTTAGGTATTTGTCAGGATATGATAACTGATACAAAAGGGATTATAAATAGTTAAAGAGATTTATAATTGGGGAAAAAAGTGATGCCAACACAAGTATACAATGAACTTCTCAGGGTTTATAGTCATCAAGGCTGGTGGCCAATCAACAACGAATACAAAAAACGCAGCACTCTTTCTGACACTGAAAAGTTTGAAATCATTGTTGGCGCTTTACTCACGCAAAACACCAGCTGGATTCAAGTCGAAAAAGCATTAAACGAACTGCGAAAAAATAATTGTCTTTCTGTTCAAGGAATTATTGAAACAAAACAGGAAACACTCGGACAATACATCAAACCTGCCGGCTACTTTAACCAAAAATCTGAACGGCTCAAGATTATTGCGCAATTTCTCTTGCAGCATCCTCTTGCTGAATTACAGCAGATGGAAACAAATCGATTGCGAGCGCTTCTTCTCTCTGTCAAAGGAATCGGACCAGAAACTGCTGACTCGATTATCTTATACGCGTTTTCCAAACCAAGCTTTGTGATTGATACATACACAAAAAGAATCATGAGCAGAATTGGACTTTGCAGAAAAGACGTGACCTACGACGAATTGCAGGAATTGATTGTTCGAAATATTCCCGTTGATGTCGAAATGTATAATGAGTATCATGCACTGCTTGTTGAGCACGCAAAACAACATTGTCAGACAAAGCCGATTTGTGCAGATTGTCCTTTGTCGAAAGATTGCAAAAAGTTGATTTGAATTTGATTACTGAAGAAAATTCTTTGAAAAAAACATATCCAAAAATAAATAATAATTATTTGGGTCAGGTTAGCGATGCTGAGCGATTCTGCTTTTCTTTGTTCGTGAAAGAGAAGACTTGCGTGTGTATTTGCGTCTCCTATATTTTTTGATGGGAAAAATTTATATTCTCCCTTTAGGACAATAACGCTGGAGCCGGGATTTGAACCCGGAAGGGCGTGAACCCAACGGTTTTCATCAACCCTTAGGAATTCCCTAGGGGTATTTGAGACCGCCGCAATACCAGATTATGCGACTCCAGCATTATCTGTCAGTTTTTGCTGACATCAATTTCTAGAGATAAACTTAAACAAAAAGCTATTTGTTCAAAATCCGCAAGATTTTCGGAAAAGTTCGAAAGATTTTCAGAAAGAAAGAAGATTCCTGAAAGATTTGCAAAACAAAACCGCAATCTTTTTAATCAAACAAATCCTGACATTCACTCACTATGTTCGTTCATGAAGGATTTGTGAGGGAGAAACACTAAAACGTGGAAAAATTTCTTCCGAACGAAGTGAGGAGATGAAATTTTTATGAATATTCAAGCAATCAAAGGACGAGAAGTCTTGGATTCTCGCGGCAACCCGACTGTCGAAGCGCAAGTACAAGTGAACAAACACTGGTATCGCGCAATTGTTCCCTCTGGCGCAAGCACTGGCAAACACGAAGCTGTCGAACTTCGCGATGGCGGCAAACGATACTCCGGCAAAGGTGTTTTGAACGCAGTCGAAAGCGTCAACTTTGAAATCGCTCCTCGATTACTCGGCATGAACATTGGAAATCAGCGCGTCATTGATGAAGCGATTATTCATCTTGATGAAACCTACAACAAACACGTGCTTGGCGCAAACGCAATGCTCGCGGTTTCTCTCGCTTGCTCTCGAGCAGCAGCTAGCCAAGAAGGACATCATTTGTTTCAACAAATTGCAGAAATGAGCAAAAAAAGTTCCTATCTTCTTCCTGTTCCACAAATGAATGTCATCAATGGCGGCGTGCATGCTGGGCAAAAAAATGACGTGCAGGAACACATGATCTTCCCAGTCGGCGCAAAATCTTTCAAAGAGGGATTGCGCATGGGCGTTGAATGCTATCACTCGCTTAAAGATATTCTCAAAAAGAAATATGGAAGCCAAGCAATTCTCGTCGGAGATGAAGGCGGTTTTGTTCCTCCTGTCAAAACAGTCGGCGAACGTCTTGCATTGATGGAAAAAGCAGTGGAAAACGCAGGCTATCGCATGAAAAAAGATGTTGTCTTTGGACTTGATGCTGCATCCTCTGAATTTTTTGATGGCAAGGAATACAAACTTGGAGTTAAATCTTATACTGCTCCTGCATTGTTGGATTATTATAAAAATCTCTGCACTGCATATCCCATTGCCTCCATCGAAGATGGATTCGCGGAAGATGACTGGGGCAGTTGGGTAAACTTCACCAAAGAAATGGGCAAAAAAATCCAGATTGTCGGCGATGATCTGCTTGTCACAAATCCCAAACGAATTGCGGAAGGAATTTCGCGGCGCTCATGCAATGCACTCTTGTTAAAAGTGAATCAAATTGGAACAGTGACAGAAGCACTGGACGCAGCAAAACTTGCGCAGCATAATAACTGGCGTGTTGTGGTCAGCCATCGCAGCGGCGAAACAGAAGACACATTCATCGCAGATCTTGCTGTTGGCATTAACGCAGGACAATCCAAGTTTGGCGCTCCTAGCCGAAGCGATCGCGTCGCGAAATACAATCAGCTTTTGCGAATTGAAGAAGCGCTTGGAAAAAAAGCGAAATATGGGTTTGTGTAAATGGCAGTCATGAACACTATTGAACAGAGAAAGATTGAACATTTTCGTCTTGCATCAGGTCTTGAAATTCCTATCATAGGAATTGGCACATGGAAAGTTGGCGGCAGATTAGAACCAGATACATCTCATGATAAAGAATTTCTTGCGGCGCTCAAAGCAGGCATTACGGCAGGATTAACGCACATTGATACTGCTGAACTCTATGGCAATGGTCACGCAGAAGAACTCGTGGGACAAGCAATGCGTTCTGTCAAAGGAATTCGCCGTGCTGATCTGTTTATTACTTCTAAAGTTATGTCACAGCATTTGAAGCATGATGCTGTTATTGCCGCATGCAAACAAACACTTGAACGATTGCAAACAGATTATTTAGATTTGTATTTAGTGCATCATCCAAACCCAAGCATCGCGATTACGGAAACCATGCGCGCGATGGAATATCTTGTGGAAAGCAATCTTGTTCGATTTATTGGCGTGAGCAATTTTTCTGTCAGCCAATTGCAGGAAGCGCAAAAATACTGCAAACACAAGATTGTCGCAAACCAGATTGAATATAGTCTTGTTGCACGAGACGCGGGCATGTTTACGAAAAACATGGAATCAGAAATTATTCCTTATTGTCAGGAGCATGGCATTCTGGTGATTAGCTGGCGAACGCTTGCATATGGATTGCTCGCAAAATCTGGACAATTTCCTGTGCTGGATGAGATAGCAAAAAAATACAACAAAACTCCTGCGCAGATTGCGCTCAACTGGTGCTTGTCAAAAAATATTGCAGTGATTCCGAAAATGAGTTCTCTCGCGCATATTCAAGAAGATCTTGGAGCTCTTGGATGGAAGATTTCTGAGGAAGACAGCAACACCCTTGAACTTGGTTTTATTAAATACAAAAATAAGTATCCAAAGGAATTGGTGGGTGTGTAGATTTCTTTTTCTTTAGTCAGTTCGTGTTATTGGGGTGCAGGTTCGTGTGTTGCGATGCTTGTTCACGTTTTTTCTTTTCTTTCGGAAAACTATTTATAGCATCACATAACAAAACTACCCATGACCTTTCATCCAGTAGTTCTTATTGTTCGCGACGGTTGGGGATATTCTGAAACTAAAAAAGGAAACGCTATCGCAAACGCAAACATTCCCAATCATAATAAGTACATAGAAAAATATCCCACAACGCTTCTTGAAGCAAGCGGAACCGCAGTTGGACTTCCTGCTGGAACACAAGGCGGCTCTGAAGTGGGACATCTGACTATTGGTGCAGGAAGAATTGTTTGGCAGCCACTTGAACTGATTAACAGGGCAATTCGTGATGAGTCATTCTTTTCTAATAAAGCGCTTCTTGACGCAGCAGCAAATTGCAAGAGAAATAAATCTGCGTTTCACATCATGGGATTATTTTCTGATCAGGGAGTGCACGCGACCACACATCACTTGTACGCGCTTTTAGAGTTTGTGAAACGCCAAGGCTTATCTCACGTGTTTATTCACGCATTTCTTGATGGAAGAGACGTTCCTGAAAAAAGCGCACACAAATTTATTTTAGAAACAAATCATCAGATTCGAACAATCGGCGTTGGGCAATTTGCCTCTGTTGTCGGCAGATATTACGCAATGGATCGAGACAATAATTGGGATCGCACACAAAAAGCGTTTGACCTTCTTGTCCGCGGAAAAGGATTTACTGCAACAAGCGCAGAAGAAGCTGTGCTTGCGGCGTATGATCGCGGAGACGCGTCTGATTATTATGTCCAGCCAACTGTTGTTGTTCATGACGGAAAGCCAGTTGGAATCGTCAAAGAACATGATTCTGTTGTCTTTTATAATTTTCGCAGTGATCGCACGCGCCAGATGACTGCCATTATGACTGGACAAAAATGCGGCATTTCTGTTGGCAGACCGAAGATTCATTTTGTCTGTTTTTCAGAATATGATCCTGACTTCACATTGCCTGTCGCGTTTCCGCAGTTGAAAATCACTCACAACGTCGGTCAGATGATTTCTGAGGCAGGATATCGTCAGCTTCGCATCGCAGAAACAGAAAAATACGCGCACGTCACGTTCTTTTTTAACAGTCAAGTGGAAAAGCCGTTTGCAAAAGAAGAACGATTGCTTGTTCATTCTCCAAAAGTTCCTTCCTATGATCAACAGCCGGAAATGAGCGCGTATGGCGTGGCAGAAAAAGCATTGGATGCGCTATCGAAGAAGGAGTATGGATTTGTGCTCATTAATTTTGCTAATCCTGATTTAGTTGGACATAGTGGCAATTATACTGCAACAGTCAAAGCATGCGAAGTTGTGGATGAGTGTGTAGGGAAAATTGTTGCTGCTGTTTTGAAAAAAGATGGCGTTGTCCTGCTTACGGGAGATCATGGCAACGCAGAACAAATGCTGTATGCCAATGGAGAATCTTGCCCTAGCCATACGACTAACAAGGTTCCATTTACCTTGATTAGCAATCATATTTCTCATTCGCTTCATGATGATGGCGGTTTGCAGGATATTGGTCCGACCATTTTGAAATTGCTTGATGTTGTTCAACCTCAAGAGATGACTGGGAAGAGTTTGGTGTGATAAATTATTTAAAGCGAAACAATAACGATTTCTCTCATGAGCCTCACGGAATGGACAACCACCTTTGTCAAACATAAAGACATGATGAAACAGCAGATTCTTTCTCTTGAAGAAAAGCATGGCGCTGTTCATGCTGTCATGAAGGGTGACAAAAAACAGGATTATTTTATTTTCGAAAAAGCAGTGGATATGAAATATATCGAAGACGCTGGCAAAAAAAGTGACGCTGATCCGAATTATTCCATCAATGTTGTTTGTTACAATACTTCTGAGAATTTGAAATTGCTCGTCCAGCATTGGAAAGAATGCGCGGTGCACACTCGGTTGTTATTTTATTTTGTCAATCCAAAATCTTCAACTGATGTGAAGTGGACCATTAATCCGTGGCTTCATAATCGCATCAGTGATCCTGCTTCTTTAGAAACTGGCTTGAAAAGCATGTTCAGTATGGTTGAGGAATGGAAGGGATAAAAAATGCACCAGCCGGGATTCCACCGAACGAAGTGAGCGTGGCACCAAAAATCACAAAGGGATTTTTGCGTGTGTTCAAATCCCGTAACGAAAATGCACCAGCCGGGATTCCACCGAACGAAGTGAGCGTGGCACCAAAAATCACAAAGGGATTTTTGCGTGTGTTCAAATCCCGTAACGAAAATGCACCAGCCGGGATTTGAACCCGGGTCGCAAGCTCGTTCCGATGCATTGCATCTTGGGAAGCTCGAATCCTACGACTGGACTACTGATGCACAAAAACAGAAAAGAATATTTCTTTTAATAGTTTACGGGAATGGGATCTTAAGAAAATCTCCTCTTTTCCATTGAAGAGAATACTTATTATCTGGAGTAGGGATTCCAGGTAAATTTGCCCATCGAAGTATGACCATATCTTCGCGGTATAAAATTCCTTCTCTCATCGCGTTCTCATATGCTTCTGTTCCTTTTGTTATTCCTTTCGCTGCATATTGTCCTTCATTCCAAGCAACAACAGACGGATTGGCATATCCAGGAATTCTTCCGCTATAATTTCTTTCTCCTTCACCTGCTGCTGGTGTTTTTGGATTATAATCATGCAGGGTATACTCTCCAATTTTCTCGTCTTTGAAGTACACATTCCAGCGTAAGAAAAAGGAATTTCCTTGGGATACGGGCATTTCAGGACCTTTTCGTAATGCAACATCTATTAGAGTAGTATCTGCTTGTGATGCAAGATATCTTTCGAGATGATCTCTCAGATATCTTGAAAATGATTCTGCATATGGTAATGATAATGGTTCTGGGGTTGTTTGCACTCTTCCAGGAATGTAGACTTCTTCTCGATGTCCTAATTCATTTCTTCTTCCACTATATACTCGTACTTGACCAACTGGATCTCCCTCTGCGGTGTGAATTCTCCACCTATGATAATCCTCGCCATGATTTACAAATTCTGGTCCTGTAACAACAAGTCCATCTAAAGAAATTGGAAGCCTGTTTCTCAATAAAGCAGGAATCTCAACCCCAACAACTTCGTCGCTCATTTTTTTGCTCACTCTTCTAAAACAAAGAACATTTTGCTGAACGAACTAGAATTTAAATGTTTTGATTTGTGGAAAAATAAAAAGCGCCACGGCTCGGATTCCGCTGAGCGAAGCGAACGCGGCACCAAAAATCCGCAGATTTTTGCGTGTGTTCAAATCCGACCGCAGGAAAATATGTTGATTTGAAAAAATAAAAAGCGCCACGGCTCGGATTTGAACCGAGATATCCTTGCGGAAACAAGATTTCCAGTCTTGCGGAGTACCAGATTGTCCCACCGTGGCAATACTTTAATTCATTAGATGGATGGTTTCTTTATAAAAGTTATTCTCACATTTGCAGTTTATTTTTTAAATCAAAACGCATTACTTCCTAAAGACTATGAGAAATTACCTTACTTCGAAGTCTTTTGAAGATCACCTTAAAGATAGGAAAAGGAGAATGCGAAGTGGACGCACACCTATACATCGAGAACGTGTAGAGCCTGTGCTCTCTCCAGAAATCTTATCCATTCGTGAATTTTATCATTGGATAGATATGGGTGGAATAACACCTGTCCCTATAAACGAGAATGGAAGAGTTCGTATTCTTCAACAAACAGCTATTGATGATATCATTTATGCACTCCTTTTGTTTAAAGAAAATTATCCTCAAGAAAAATCTTCGATCTTTGTCGACTTGGGATCTAACGATGGAAGAGTTGTTGCAGTAGCATCTGCACTCGGGTACAGAAGTTATGGAATTGAGCTTGACAAAGGAGCATACAAATTGGCATCAGATTATTTTACTGCGCTTCAGTCTCAAGTTTCGTCCTTAGAGCATGCAACCCTTTATCATGGAGATTATTCGGATAGAGAATTAACAAGTACTATCTCCTTTAAAGATGCTTCTGTGTTTTACAATTATGACGATAGTAATGTGGGTGAAATTGCGGCACTTATTGTACAACAAGGTAAATCTGGCGCATTTTTTCTTCTCCATGCCTATGCAGACTATAGTGCGAGAATACCATTACGGCTTATTGCTGTACTCGACTCACAAAAGAGGAAGTATAATCCTCCTCTCTTTGATGTTTTTCAAAAACCTCCTCCTTACTTAAGGAAGAGATAATAAATTATTCTGCTTCCTTACCAATCCATCTTTCTCCAACTGTGCCAAAATCTCTTCAAACTTTTCCTTTTCCCGCTTGATGTTTTGCCTAAGAAGTTGCTCATAGATTTCATTCTTGTCTTGATTATCTTGTCTGGTGAGCAATTTCAGAATCGTTCCCCGCACAATTCTATCTGATTCTTTGAATGGCACTCCTTTCTTCTTCTGCCGCGTTGCTTCATGCCTTTCTGCATTATTTTTTGACGCGCAAAATTGCTGCAGCGGACAATCGCTGCACTTTGGATTCTTCGCAGTGCAAAACAACGCGCCAATGTCCATCAATGCATTGTGCCACTCTCTTGATCTTTCTTTTGGCGCCAATTCCTGCGCAATTGCCTGGATGTTGTCTGCTTTGTTTCAATTGCCTGTGCGCAATTTTGAAGGTAGAGCGCTCGTCTGTTATATCCCAATCCAGACCACGCCTTGAGGACTTCTGCAGTTGGTGCGTTTGCCAATACTTTTGTCGTTGGAAATTGTTCCAGAAACGCGTTGTATTTTGGAATCACTCTGTCCACTTGCGTTTGCTGCAGCATCATTTCCGAGACAAGGATTTTGTAGGGATCTGTTGTTTGCCGCCAGGGAAGTTTTCTTCCATTTTCTTCATACCATGAAAGGATTGCTTGCTGAAATTTTTGTTTTATTTTTTCGACTGACATCTTCTCTTAAATAATAGAAATGTTTAAAAAAGGTTCCGAATAAATTCCTTACATTCGCAACTTTTGCTGCTCATGAAGGAATTTAACAAGAAGATATTTAACCTCAGGTTAAAATTCTTCATGAGGAAACATACTTGGCAGGAGCGAAGTGACTATCTCCACTTGTTTCCGAATGCAAGAATTTTATTGACGGTGTAACTCAGCCTGGTAAGAGTGCCACGCTCATAACGTGGATGTCGTGGGTTCAAAGCCCATCACCGTCACCTTTTTTTCTTTAAAAACCATTTTCGCAAATCTTTCGAGTTTCTTGGAAACTTTTCAATAGACAAAGAAATTTCTGAAAATCTTTCAAAATCTCTGAAAAGTTTCCGATCTTCTCGTCGGTAGATTAATTAATAAGTTTACTCTAAAAAATGATGAGGCTTATGCTGAGGTGGCTGAATCTGGTCAAGGCGGAGATCTGATGAAGCTCTAAGAGCTCCAGTCAATCTCTTACGTTTCACGACGTTTGCGGGTTCAAATCCCGTCCTCAGCGCCTCTTTTTTCTTTTAAGAATTTAAATGTTGTTATAATTATCTAGAACTATCCTCAAATTTCATCAACGCAGCAAAATATTCCTGTTGCGCAGCAAATCCATGATGTGCTTCTCTTGCCTGCGGATCATGAAATCTCTTATCCATATACATAATCTCCGGAGCAGTATTTGGCGCGCAATAATGCAAAGGAAGAATTCCTGCTCTCCCTACTCCAATCATGTGCTTCTCCGCAAATCCATCTGCGTTTCTATCCACATATGTTATTGGTTCAGTTCCTGCATGTTCAATGACAAGCGTGATTCCACTTGCTTCTACATAAGAAAGTGTTTCTACTGCATTATCAATATCTATTTTCTTTCTATATTCTTTTCTATGGCTTATTCCAAGAATGTTTTCTATTTGCTGTTTTGTGGGAGCCGCACCTCGTGTAACCATTTCTTCTGCGTATGTTCGTTCATGAAACGGATTCATCTGTGTATAATCCCACGTTTCATATCCCCCTACTGCTCCAGTAAAGAGAAGTCCTGCTTTGATAATAAACCCCCTCATAAAGCCAGACTGATAGTGGAAATCGCTATTTAAGCATTCTGACATAAATCGTGGAAAAAAGTTACTTGGAATTGATGACAAAAAGAATACTTCTCACGCACCAGCAACGCCACTTGACCACAATAATTATTATTTAAAATAATGAAAATAATACATATCCCAATTTTTCTCAAAGAGATTTGTCAAAAGAAAAATTGGGTCCCCCGAGGTGGTGCTTTTTCTGGTTCGTGTGTTTTGTTCTGCGGTTTCCTGAAAAGATAACCTGAAACCAAAAAGAAAATAATTAAGAAAATAAAGACAGAAAAAAAATAAAAGAAATTACGCGCCAACACCAGTTTTTCGATGTTTTCTATTTGCTGCCTTATTCTTGCCAGGCCGCGCTTTCTCTGCACCAAGGCCTTTATTACGCAATCCACGCGCTTTTCTTCCTGCTGAGGTCAATCCTCTAAAGACTCGCCGTCTGTTCGCAGGAGCTGCCATCCACTTCAACTGCGGATCCGCAAGAATCGCTGGATGCGCTTTGTCAACCATGATAATTTCATACCAGTAAAATGTTCCGTCTTTCGCAACCCAATAACTGCTCAAGACTTCACAATTCGGAAATGCTCTTGCTGCACGCTGTTCGCAAATCCATTGATAATTCTGCTCGAGATTCATCCGCTTTCCAAATTTTCGCGGAACTCGTCCGCCTTGGATTCTTTCTCGTCTGTGACCGCCTCGCTCAATTCTTTGCCGCACAAGAACGATTCCTTGTTTTGCTCTATATCCTAATGCTCGTGCTCTGTCGAGTCGTGTTGGTCGTTCGATTCTGACTGTTGGACTTTCTTTTCTCCACTCTTCAAGGCGTTGATACCAGATGTCACCGAGTGATTCTCGTGGCTTGTGCCATGTCTCTTTCATGTATTTGTACATTCCCATTCTTGGTTCACCTAAATTTTGCAGATTCAGGACACGTGTCGTGCACTCCCACATCTCA
>JACRKI010000143.1 GCA_016215305.1 Candidatus Woesearchaeota archaeon
AATGTCTTACTAGCGATGTTTTTGCTTCACAGCGCTGTGATTGCGGCGATCAACTGGCAACTGCGCTTGAACTTATTGAAAAAGAAGGCAATGGAATTCTTTTATATCTCCGTCAGGAAGGAAGAGGGATTGGGCTTCTTTCGAAGCTTCAAGCGTATCATCTTCAGGAAAAAGGATTTGACACTGTAGAAGCAAACGAAATGCTGGGGTATCCTGCAGACAGCCGCGATTACGCAGTCGCAGCGTCTATCTTGTGCGATTTGGAAATTGCCTCTATTCGACTTTTGACAAATAATCCGAAAAAAATCAATGCATTGTCTCATGCAGGAATTGTCATTCGTGAACGCATTCCATTGGAACTCCCCAGTGGTCCGCATAACAAGCTTTATATGCAAACAAAAAAAGAAAAGCTAGGACATCTTTTTGATCATGTCTAAAAAAAATGAAACCAAAAAAACAATCCGTGAAACAGAAAAAAAATATTCTTCCTTCAGATCAGGACCTTGTAGATGATCTCTATATGCGCCGCGCGCTTGCTCTCGCGGAACAAGCGTATCCTGCGCCGAATCCGCAAGTCGGCGCTGTGCTTGTCAAACAAGGAAAAATTATTGGAGAAGGGTATCACGCTGCATCAGGCCAGCCGCACGCGGAAATCCTTGCGCTGCAGGACGCTGAAAGAAAAAATATTCTTCCTGATGGTGGAACACTTTATGTGACCTTAGAACCCTGTTCTCATTTTGGCAAAACCCCCCCATGTGTTGACTCTATTGTTGTCGCAGGAGTCAAGGAAGTTGTCATCGGCTGTGTTGATCAGCATGATGTTGTTCATGGCAGCGGCGTGACTTCCCTTGTTCAAGCGGGAATTTCTGTTCGCGTTGGTGTTTGCGGAAAAGAATGCAGCGCACTCTACAAAAACTTTTTTCACTTGATGAATACAAAACGGCCTTTTGTGACATTAAAATCCGCATTTACGTTAGATGGGAAAATTTCTTCTGCAAAAGGCAGGCAGGCAACTATTTCCTCTGAAGATTCCAGAATGCTTGTCCAGCATTTGCGCAAGGATCATGATGCAGTTCTTGTCGGCATTGGAACAATTCTTGCAGACGATCCGCAGCTGAATTGCCGCATTCCCTGCGGAAAACAGCCTGCTTCTCTTATCATTGACAGCAGACTTCGCATTCCGCTTCACGCAAATGTTTTCAAGAACAAGTCGGTTATTATTGCAACAACCTCACGCTGCGATAAAAAGAAAAAAGAACTTTTAGAAAAAAAAGGAGTGCGCGTTGTTGTGAACTCCGGCTCTTCTGTTGACATTCCTTTGCTTTTGCGAAAACTTCCAGATCTCGGCATTATGTCTGTCTTGGTTGAAGGAGGTTCTGAAGTGAACGCGTCATTCCTTGCAGCGAATGTCGTGGATCATCTCTGTTTTTTTATCGCTCCAACAATCTTTGGAACTGGTGTTCCTGTGTTTGATTTTCAAGCAATCGGGAAACAGATTCCTCCTGTGTCTTTGAAGAATGTTTCCTATCGGCAGATTGGAGTGGATATTCTGGTGGAAGCGGATCTTTTTCAAAAAAATATATAAATGAATTGCTGTTTTTCAGTCATAATTATCTTTATTTGCAGTTATTAATACTATTTTTTGGAGGAACAAAGGATGAAATACACACGATTCGAAAAAGCACGACTCATTGGCGCGCGAGCATTGCAGATTGCACAGGGTGCGCCATTTATGATTGATCTTTCTTCAAAAGATTTGGAAGCAATTCGCTTTAATCCTATTGAGATCGCAAAGCTTGAATATGAAAAAGGACTCATTCCCATGGATGTGAAGCGTTCTGCTCCTGTTTTGAAAAAGTAATTATTTTATTTTTCTCTTCTCTTTTGCAAAGTTCTCCAAAACCAATACCTTTTTAATTTCTAAAATATCTCTTATTTTTATGCCAAACGTCATTACCAAATTTCTGGACAAAATCACTGGAGTAGAAGAAGAATCTTCTTCATCCTATGCTGACGAAGAATACGTTACTGTTGATCTCAACGAACAGCAAATGAAACAACTGGAAACAGTGAAGACAGGTGCACAGATTACTGTCAAAGTTCATAAACTGAAAGCAGACAGCGAATATCAAACCGTGCTTGACTTTGTCCGCAACAACAACATTGTCATTCTGGACATTTCTCTTCTGAAAGCAAGCGATTTTACCGGCTTGAAAATGCTCAGCGGCAAATTGAAGCAAAAATGCGCAGAAATGGGCTGGGGGCTTGGCGCATTAAGCAATGATCTTCTCATGGTCACGCCAACCTCTGTCAAATTTGAAAAAAAGAAGCAGGAAGAAGCGCTTGTGGAAAAGATGTAGTCAAAACCATTCTTTCTTTCTAAAATACCACATCATCGCAGCAGTAGAAACAATCATCACAATCCATGCAACAGGATAACTCCACTCCCAGTTTAATTCAGGCATGTATTTGAAATTCATGCCATAAATCGTTGCGACAATAGTTGCTGGCATGGAAACAGTGGTAATAATGGTCAGCACTTTGATGATCTCATTCATTTTGTTGCTCACGACAATCGTATGCGTTTCGACGATGTTTGAAACAATTTCTCTCTGGATTTCAATAAAATCGCTGACTCGAATGACTTTATCATAGACATCACGATAATATACTTCAGATCTTGGGGAGAGGAATGGAACACTTCTTTTTGCAAGCGCACCAAGCACTTCCCGATGATTTGTGGTGTGCCGCTTCAAATCCATAATATGCTGCTTAAATTTGAAAAGTCTACTCAAGAGGTGCGCGTCCGCTTTTTTGAAAATCTTTGATTCAATAATGTCAATCTCTTCATCCAATTTTTCAATCGCATCAAAAAAAGATTCAATAAGACGATCGACAATATATTGCATGATAAACTCAGGACCTTTGTTTAGGAGTGCTTGAATTGTTTTAGTGTCATTTTGAAGATGTAGGATTCCTTCTACGTCATTGAGATGATTGGTAATTATGAAATTCTGTCCGACAATAAAATCCACTTCCTGTATTTTAGGTTCTCCTTTATGCATCACGATACCATACACAATCACAAGAATATAATTATCAAATGTTTCAATCTTGATCCGCGTTTCTTTCTTCAGACAATCATCAACAGTGAGCGCATGGATGCGGAAAATGTCTTTAATCGCAAGAAAATCTTCTTTGCTTTCATGAATATCAATCCATATGCACTCCTCTTTTTTTGGCAGTTTTGTAAGCGGTATCTTCAGCTCGTTGAAATCATTCTTTTTTTTGTTGAGGAGATAGAGCTTTGCCATGATTGTTTGATTTCTTGTGAAAGAGGTATTTATACATTTCGAAATACCACTGGTGTTTTCACCAGTGGACAAAGTCCACAATTGAATTTCGACATGTGGTATTTCGTAATGCGTCAAGAACCACTGGTCTCTCGATTTAGGAAGGACACTTTCGTGTCATGCCACCAGTTTTTGACCGGTGGTTCTTGACGGGTTTGTTTTTCTTAACAAAACTATATAAACATTAATCTCCTCAAATATTTCATGAACACCCTTCTCTTCGGAACAAGCGGAATTCCCATCAGCACGCCGGATAAATGCCGCTCCACACAAACAGGCATTCAACAGGTCAATAAACTTGGTCTCGACGCAATGGAATTAGAGTTTGTGCAGTCTGTCAACATTAAAATTGATAAAGCGCCAGCAGTGAAAAAAACTGCAGAAGAAAACAACGTCGCGCTCACCTGTCACGGTCAATATTTTATCAATCTCGCTGCATTTGAACAGCACAAAATAAAAGCAAGCATCCAGCGCATTCTCAACGCCGCAACTGTCGCGGACGCATGCGGCAGTTATAGCATGACCTTCCATCCTGCGTTTTATCAAAAACAAGATCCGCAAAAAGTTTATGGCACTGTTAAAAAACACATGAAAGACGTGATGCGGCAAGTTAAAGATTCTGGTCTTTCGATTTGGGTTCGACCTGAAACAACAGGCAAACCAACGCAATTTGGCGACTTGAAAGAATTGTGCAACCTCAGCGCGGAATTTGATCAAGTACTCCCCTGCATTGATTTCGCGCACTTGCACGCGCGCACCGGTGGAAACTTAAATACCAAAAACGAATTTCATGAAATGCTCTCTTTTTATGAAAAAACATTGGGAAAAACTGCATTGAAAAATATGCACATTCATCTTGCGGGAATTAATTATTCTGATAAGGGTGAACGAAATCATCTTCCCCTGCAGGAATCTGACATGAATTACAAAGATCTTTTGAAAACACTGCATGAATTTGGCTGTGCAGGTGTCCTCATCTGTGAAAGTCCAAACATCGAGAAAGACGCGCTTTTACTCAAGAAGTATTATCAATCACTTTAGAAATAAATACTTCTCGCCCGTCAATAAATAATATGTTTGAGGTGAAACACGTGAAACAAGAAAATCAGGAATTATCCCAGACACCAGTGCTTCATTTGCCAGAGCGAAAATATTTTACCTTGCAGGAAGCAGAAGCATTGCTCCCTCAAATTGAAGAGCACCTTCTCGAAGTTCTCAAAATCCGTGATGCACGGCGATTATTGCAAACTATTGACATTCAATTTCCTGATCCCTTTGTCGCGCACGCAAAAGAAGTCCGCGCTCATAAAGAAATGCACCGCCTTTATTTCTTGGAATATCAGCATCTTGACGCGCTTGCAATTCTTGGCTGCTTTGTCAAGGATGCTGAAAAAGGATTAGTGGATTTCTACTCCAAAAAAGAAGGGAAAGATGTTTTTCTCTGCTGGAAATTTGGAGAATCCTGCGTTGAACATTGGCATGATATTGTTCGAGGATTTGAAACAAGAAGGAAAATTGATAAAACAGATGTGTTTTGCAAATGAATAAAATGAGTGTTTTGATTCGTGCATTTTCTTTTGCTTAGGCGATTCTCAAGTAATGCGAATTCTGGTATTTTTTTCTTCTTTCTGTATTTCTCCGTGGTTAACTTTAAATACAAGAACCTCCTGTATTTTTTTGTTGAGAAGAGACATCAGGAGGAGAAATATATGAACGTTACCATCAAAACAGGACCAGTAGAACATATTCAGACAGGAACAATTATTGTGCCGCTTTTCAAAAATGTCGTCAATAAAACAGACGCGTTTACCAAGATTGATGATCTTTTTCAAGGCGCGTTATCCACTGCAGTTCATGAAGACGAAGAATTTCATGTGAACAGCAAATCATTCACCACGCTTTCTCTCGGAAAAGTACACGCAAAACGCATTATTCTCGCAAGCCTTGGCGATCCTGAAAAAGTCACTTTAGATGCGCTTCGAAAATTCGCGGGAAAATGCGTCAAAGGTCTTTCGCAATATATGGAAAAAGATTTTATGATGCTCAGCCCTTGTTATGCGCTCAAAGATATTTCTGTTGAAGACGCATATGCTGCATTTACTGAAGGTGCAGTGCTGAGTTCTTATCTATATGATGAATACAAAACGCAGACAAAAGCAAAAAACAAAAAACCACAACAATTGTTTTTTTATCTTGATGCAAATGAAAATCATGCAATTGTTCAGAAGGCAGTGGAACGCGCAACTCTTGTTTGCACCCACGCAAACATTGTCAAGGATCTCGCAAATGGTCCATCTAATGTGGTGACGCCCGCATATCTTGTGGAAACAGCACGAAAATATTCCAAAAAATTTGGGCTTCGATTGACAGTGCTCAATGATAATGACATGCGCAAACAAGGAATGAATTGCTTGCTTGCTGTTAGCCAAGGAAGTAGCCAAAAACCCGCGCTCATCGCACTTGAATATCGCGGCGCAAAAGGAAAAGCGCCAATCGCTTTGGTTGGCAAAGGAGTGACGTTTGATTCTGGCGGCATTAATTTGAAACCCACTGGCTCCATTGAAAATATGAAAGAAGACATGACTGGCGCAGCTGTTGTTCTCAACACGATTTGCGCAGCAGCAGCGTTGCAGCTTCCACTCAATTTAGTTTGTATTGTTCCAACTGTTGAAAATATGCCGTCTGGCACAGCAGTCAAACCTGGAGATGTCGTGAAAGCATCTAATGGCAAAACTGTTGAGATCATGAACACAGACGCAGAAGGAAGATTGATTTTATCTGACGCTCTTGTCTATGCTTGCAAGTATAAACCAGAAGCAATCATTGACGTTGCAACTCTTACTGGCGCAGCATTTGTCGCGCTCGGAAAATCAGTGACCCCTGTTTTGGGAAATGATAGTGCTATTATTTCGCAACTGATTGCCGCAGGCACAGCAGTTCATGAACGCTGCTGGGAATTGCCTTTGTTTGAAGATTTTAGCGACAGCATCAAAGGAGATGTTGCAGACATCAAAAATCTCGGCGGCGCAAAAGGAGAAGCAGGCACGATTGCCGGCGCAGTGTTCCTGAAAGAATTTGTCGGAGACACCAAATGGGCGCATCTTGATATCGGCGGCACTTCCTGGACTGATAGTGAGAATGATTATCTGCAGAAAGGATCGACTGGTGTTGGCGTTCGATTGCTCGTGAAATATCTGGAGAATGTTGCTGCGAGTGATGGGAAGAAGGAGTGAAATCAAAAAAACAAATCAAACCTTACACGTCTTGCACTTTTTCAAAACCCGCTCCTGCGCAATGAGTTCTGCAACAACTCTTGGCATTTTCTTTTCTTTTTCTGCGCGTGTCAAAACTTCTTCTGTGTTCTTGACAATCTTTTCTTCCACGACTTTAAACATATACTCTTTGTCTTTGCCGATGTATTCCACCCAGGAAGAAATAACGCCGCCTGCATTCGCAACAAAATCAGGAACAACAAGCACTCCTCGATCGTGCAGCTTTTGCTCGCAGACACTGCTCATTGGAATATTGCTGCCTTCAATAATGAACTGCGCTTTGATTTTTGGCAAATCTTTTTCACTAATCAAATCTGGAATTGCTGCGGTGACGAGAACATCACAATCGACTCCAATAATGTCTTCTGGCTTTGAAATTGTTCCTTCGCCATACGCAGTGACTGTTTTCTTTTCTTCTTTTGTTTTGACAAGTTTCTGGAAATCAAATCCTTTCTGATTGGTAATTGTTCCTCTGCTGTCTGAAACTGCAACGACTTTCCCTCCTGCTTCTGTCACAAACTTTGCGACAAACCAGCCGACATTCCCAAATCCTTCAATCGCAACGCGAATGTTTTTCATTTCTTTCTTTTTGTGCTTGAGCGCGATTTTGAGCGCGTGAAAAACGCCAAGACCTGTGCTTCCGAGTTCATGCGGAATGCCGCCGATTTTTGCCGGCTTTCCTGTGCATGCGCTCATGGAGCCAGTTGCTCGCGCGAATATTTCCATTTCATGCTCTGCCATGTTCATGTCAGGACCCGCAACATAAAGTTGCGGACAGACAACTTTGAGCGCTTCTGCGAACGCCGCAACAAGTTCATCTTTTTTTTGCTGTGAAATTGTTCGATCATCTGCAATGATTCCTGCTTTTGCGCCGCCGAACGGAAGATCTGCAAGCGCATTCTTCCATGTCATTGCCCGCGCAAGTCGAGAAACTTCTGTGACGCTGACTGTTGGTGTCATTCGAATGCCGCCTTTGCCGGGACCTAACGCAAGATTGTCGATCACGACAAATCCATGCATGCCTGCTTTCGGATTGTATACTTCAAGAATTCTTTCTGGACCAAAGTTGTCAAAGTTTACCATTGTTGTCACCTTGTTCAGAAGCAATTATTACTCTATATATAGTTTATGAATCAATTCATCTCAATTCTTTTGACTTATTCTTTTTCTTTTCAATGCTTATTTCACTTCTTAATTATGTGCTCCTGAACGGAGCACGAATCCTTCTGTGCCTCCGGAAAACTCGGCACAGAAGGATTCCTAACATAATGCTCCGAAACGTTAAGTGAGGAGCATTGTTTTACGGAAAAGAAGATGTGCAACAACACTGTGTGAACTATTCTTGTGAGCACAGTGTTGTTGAAAAGAATTTTTTAATTATATTTTTATCCACACTAAGTTACATATTCAGAATTAAATGATCTCATAAAAAAATAATAACAAAAACAAAAAAATTAATCTGTTTCGTTTCCTTTCAGATTCTGTTCCGCAATAATGAATCTAAACAGGTTTTCACCAGTGTTCTTGTCAATAATGTTGAAATACCCATTTTCATTTGCCTGGATGGTTACAACAGCTTTTCCTCCTCTGTTAATTGTGTTATCAACAAGCAGATCTTCATTGTATACTTCTGTTGGCTTCAATCTTTCACTGTAAATGTTTAAGGTCACAAGATCTCCATAATCAACAACAATCGTTGAAGGGTTAGATTGCGTCATACCAATAGTAATATCTTCAACATCTGTTCCTGTCTGGACAAACGCATCTTCATTTGCATTCACATCTCCAGTCGTTGTTGCACTCTCGCTTCCTGTGCCTGTTGTTTCTTCTGCGCTTTCTGTTGTTTCCGCCGCACTCGCTTCAGAAGCTTCTGAACTACTTGCAGCAGCACTGGTTTCTGTTGCTTCTCCTGTTGCTGCTTTGTCTCTGCATGCGCCAAGCATGGCGAAGAGCACTAAAACCACCATTATTGTGAACATTTTTTTCATATATATCCTCCTCTTTTTTGTTTTCCTGCTTTCTTTTGTTTATTTTTATTTATATCTTTACAGGCGAAGCAATTCCTTGACTTTCTCCTGTAATTCAATAGGACTAAATGGTTTTGTAATGTACGCA
>JACRKI010000142.1 GCA_016215305.1 Candidatus Woesearchaeota archaeon
ACAAAACAAAAACTTTTATATATACTGGAAAACAAAATAATCTCAGTCGAAAAGAGAAATTTTCTCTCGAGAAAAATAAAAAAGGGGTGAAAAATTCCTCTCGCTTTCAGGAGCTTTTGTTTGTTTTTTTGCACAAAAATTCCTCATGAGCGAAGCGAATGCAGGAATTTTTATATGGAGAAAGTGCAGAAACGATCTGGTGAAATTGTCACGTTTGACAAAACAAAAATTACGCAGGCGATATTCAAGGCAGCGCATGCTATTGGCGGTTCAGACATGCAGCAGGCAAAAATGCTGACAGAAAATGTTATTTCCATTCTCAATCAAAAATTTGAAAATCAAATTCCAACTGTGGAAGAGATTCAGGATACGATTGAAAAAGTATTGATTGAAACTGGCCACGCAAGCACGGCAAAAGCATTTATTCTTTATAGAGCAGAAAGGATGAGATTACGTGATGTCTCAAAAAATGCAGATCCTGCGATTGACGCGATGTTTGGGTATAAATCAAAATTATTTTCGCTTGTCCCGCATGAGCAAGTGGACGCATACAAAAAATTATTTTATAAATTGCGGGAATGGCAGAGCGAACAAAAAGTTCCGTTCAGATTAAAAAATGATTATTTGGGAGGCAATGATCTTGCGGATAATATTTACAGAAATAAATACTATGTCAAAGATCTTGATGGCCAATGTATTGAGCACAGACCAGAACATGTCTTTAGCAGACTTGCGTCATTCCTTGGTGCAGTGGAAACAACCCAAGAAAAACAAGAATTATGGTCAAAACGATTCTACAATATTCTCTATAAAGGATATTTTGTGCCAGGGGGAAGAGTGATTGCGGGAGCAGGAGATTTGTATCGAACAAAATCACTCGCAAATTGCTTCGTTTCCTTAATTCAAAAAGATAATATTGAATCTATATACCAAACAGCATACGAGTGCGCGAGAACCTATTCGTATGGTGGAGGAATTGGTGTAGACGTATCATGCTTGAGGCCAAGAGACTCAGTTGTTCATAACGCGGCAGATAAATCAACAGGCGCAGTGTCGTTTATGGAGCTATACTCTTTGACAACAGGACTTATCGGTCAGTCAGGAAGAAGAGGCGCGCTCATGCTCACTCTCGACGTCAAACATCCGGATGTGTTCCATTTTGTGAATGTCAAAAAAGTGCCAAATTGGGTCACCAAGCAAATTGTTGAGCAGGCAAAATGGTCAAACATGTTTGATGAAAGACAACTTTTGGAGCTTGAGCGGCATGTGAAAGAAAATACGCAAGTGCGGTTTGCGAATATTAGCATGAAAGTTTCTGATGAGTTTATGCAGGCAGTGCATGAGGAAACAGTGTATGGAAAAAATGTTGTCTTGCTCTACAAAAAGAACAATAAGGAAAAAGTCACCACAGCGCCGCAGACAGAAGAACTGCATTATTCGTATGGCATTCCATCAAAAGACATTACAGAATATGAACTCTTGAAAACAGCAGAAACATTGGAAGAAATCAACGCAATGCTTGCAAAAGAAGGGCTTGGACCAGTGACAAAAGAACAGCTTGCAGAGCAGACAGACAGAGATATATTTGGTGATTTTGTTATTGATGTCAAAGGGAAAGATTATGACTATGCAGTCAAATATGCAGGAGATTATATGCTCTACTTTGGCGCGCCGCAGACAGGAGACGTCAAAAATCTGATTAAAGCAAGAGAATTGTGGGATCAGTTTGTTGCAGGGAATTATGATACTGCAGAGCCAGGATTAATTTTCTGGACAGCGATGAGCAGATATTCGCCAAGCAATTATGTGGGGAGACCGATTGCGTCAACAAACCCATGCGTCACAGGAGAAACCTATATTGCAACAGAACATGGAATGCAAAAGATAAAAGATATTGCTGCAGCATCAAATCCAACAATGATTGCGACAGATAGCAGAGTTCCATTGCAAATAAGAAATAATGATGGAACAATTTTATTGATGGAACAGCAGCAAAAAGGAGTTTGCATGGATATTGCAGAAGCAGTGTGGTCAAGCGGAGAAAAAGAAACCTATAAGCTCACGACAAAACGTGGCTATGAAATCACCGCAACAGCAGATCATAAAGTTATGACCATAAATGGTTTTGTTCCCCTCACTGAGCTCAAGAAAACAGATAAAATTTTGATTCAGAAAGGAAAA
>JACRKI010000144.1 GCA_016215305.1 Candidatus Woesearchaeota archaeon
ATCCGTTTATTGTTATGGATGATTGCTCTGTACCTCCTAAAAATATTGATCCTGATGAAGCTGTTCGTACAAAAGAATTTGAACTCGCTTCCAAAGCTGCAGAAGAATTAAAACAAATGCAATTTCCTTCTAACATGCAGAGAGTGCAAGAAGTACTTGTGAATGCTGTTTCTGTTCTTGATCTTGCTTCACATTCTTCAGAATAAGCTACTTCTCTTCTTTCACATCTTTTGTTCGCTTGAAACTTTCCGCGACATCAATCATATACTTTCCTTCTTCTAATCTGTACACAATCGGTTTTTCGGGATTCATCAAATTCACTAAATCAATTTCAAACTTTCCCGGTTCAATGACATGGATCGCTTCAAAATCAAGAACAATTGGTTCAGTATGAATTCCTGCAATCTCCTCAATATTTTCAATGATTTCTTTCTTTTGGTCGTCTGTTAATTCTTCCTGCACTTTCTTTGCCTTTTTCATCTTTGCTTTCTTGACAAAGAAAAAATGTTTGCTGCCGCAGGTGCAGCCCTTGAGAATTTCCTCTGCACCATCACTGTAAAATACTCCGCACTTGACACATTGATGTGGCATTGTTATTTCCTTGATTGTTTTTTATCTTTTTTTCTTTTTCTCTATCTCTGTAAACACTTGTATCTTTTCAGGATCCTGTTTTATTTCTTTGACAATCGATGCTGGACCGATAATGGTCACTCCCAAGCGATCTCCCATAAGCATATTCACCATACTTTTTTTTATTTTTTCCAAGAATGCCGCGCTTTCTTTTGCTGACGGATCAAGCGTGCCGATTTCCACGCCTTTGAAATGCTCGTCAATACTTTCCATTGTCTGCTTAATGAGCTCTGTTTCTTCTCCTTTGGTGAGTCTTCCTTCCATGAGTACAATTCTATTCTGTTTGACAATATCGAGAATTTTGCCTACTCGCTCTTCTGATCCTAATGACGCGATTTCCGCATACGGCATATATTGCAATGTCAGCATCGTAATTACCCTGCTATCGCGAACAGCGCTTCATAGAGTTCATCCACGTTGGTGCCATTTTTCGCGCTGATAGAAACAATGTCATATTGCGGGAACGCTGCTTCAATTCGCTTCACATCCGCCTTTTTCAAATCCATCTTGTTTGCGACCACTAAGACAGGAATGTTTCGTGCTTGGAGATTTCCTATAATGGTGATATTCACTTGCGTGTATGGATCCTGCGTTGCGTCAAGAACAACAATAACCAAATCCATTTCATCAAGCCACTTGATGGATTCAATGACTCCTTTTGTCGCTTCTTTCGCGCGCTCTTTTGCTTCTTTTGCTTTCATGCCTGATTTCATGAAATCTTCATAATCAATTTTTGTCGCGATTCCCGGCGTATCTACCAAACTAAACGTGAGTTCATTGCCGTCTTTACTCTTCATGGTGACTTGTTCTTTGAGTTGGATTTCTCTTGTTTCATGCGCAACTGAAGAAACAACGCCAAGTTCTTCTCCGAGCCAGTCCTGGCAGATTCTATTCGCGATGGTTGTTTTTCCGGCGTTCGGAGCGCCATAAATACCTATTTTCCACTGCTTTTTGTTTTTGAAAATGTCCCGAAAGACTTTTTTTATGAAATTATGGAGATATTGAAACATATGTTTTTTCTCATCTGCGTGCTTTAAATAATTTGTGCTGTGCGTTCTTTGTTTTTGAGAAATAGTTGTATTGGAGCGGGGGTGAAAAAGTTATTTTTACATCAGCACTCTCTTGATACTATAAATAACATTCCAAGTCTCTAAAAACGCTCGTAATTCTTCTGCTTTTTCTTCAGGAACAAGTATTGCATTTCTTCCTATTTTTTCTCCTTTGCATAGCTTTAGTATTCCTTCATTTGTTTTTGTTCCCTGAAGCGCATGGCTAAATATTTGTTTCTTTGTGATTATGAGATTTTGAAGAGAATATGTAAATAAAAAGAAAGCTTGCATTTCAAACAGTTCTGCAAGATATTTCTGCTTTTTTACACTAAAACCTTCATGTAAAAGTGTCTTCCAAAGCGATACATCTTCAAACAAATTTTTATATTTTGTTTTTGTTATGTGGACTTCCATTTCTCCCTTTAGTTTCTTCTCTATTTCTTGGATTAGGTCCCTAGTTATTTCTTCCCCAATAAGACAAATATCAACATCTTTTGGCTGCTCCTTTCCCTTCACTGCTGAACCAAAGATGATAATATCTTCAATTTTTTTATTTTTTAACAGGAGTTTGCATTTCTCTTTGAACTTCTGGATATTCCATGACTTTTTTGATGCCATTCTTGATTTCACCTAAATCTCCTTCTTCAATAACCTGTGAATAGGTTTTTCTATATATTCTGAAAAGCGGACTTGTTATTTTATAGAGCTCTGGAAAGAATTTTTCCAGCATTTGATATCTTTCTGTGTGATTTTCCGGCAGTTTGAGGATTTTGTTATACAGTAAGTAATCACAAACTTCCACAAGCGCTTTGAAATACATGGTTGTTGCAGCATTAATTCTCTTTTTTTGCTCATCATCTTTCGCAGCTTCCAGAAATTCTGTTATTCTTGCTTTGAGAAGCTCTTTCTTGTCCATAATCAATTAGTGATGGAAAACTACTATTTAAGCTTTTTTATCAATAGTTGATAAAAGAGGTTAAAATTGATTATTTTGTCAAGTATTGATATTGTCGAGATTATGAAGCTTACTTGGGTAAGCAAGGCATGTAATTTTGAATTATTTTTTCGATACATTATTTTAGAAATATATAATCACAAAATCAATAATATGACATGAAGATACCTAGTGCTCTGCTGGTTCGTGTGCTTAAAAGCTAGTCAGAAAACAACAGAAATCTTTAGTTCAGCACTAATCTCCCTGTCCCCTTTTCTAAAACTAATCTTTGCGCTATTCGTTGTTGCTGCAAGATCATCAAACACTGCCTCAAGCAATTTCTGCTTCTCTTTTGGACACTCTATAATTAATTCCTTGACTGGTTCTTTCAAAGAAACACTCTTCTCTGATTTTGCTTTTCGTACAGATGATAAAATCGCAACAATCATGTCGCCAGTTTTTTCATCTTCTTCATTGATCGCTTTCATATCCGCAACTGGCCATGAACTCAGATGAATACTCTTGCACTTTTCTTTCTTTGCAAAATGCTCCTGATACACTGCTTCAGTAATGTGCGGCATAATTGGCGCCATGAGTTTCAAGACTGTCAAAATTCCTGTATATAATCCATACTGCGCTGCTTGCCGCGCTTCTTTTCCCCGTTTATCTGGATTGTAGATTCTATCCTTGACTAATTCCAAATAATAATCGCAGAAATCTTTCCAGAAAAACTGTTCAGCGCAGAATCGTGTTTTTGCATATTCATACACGTCAAACGCGTCTGTTGCTTCAATAATCATGCGATTTAATTTAGAAAGTATCCACTTATCCATTGGCTTTAATTTCTTTTTGTCAAATTTGATCTTAAAATCTTCAAGGTGCATCAAACAAAACGCAGACGCATTCCATAATTTGGTAATCATTTTCTGGCCAGTGATCAAATCTTTTTCCATGAACGGCAAATCATCTCCTAACTTTGATGCTGCTGCCCAGAAACGCAGCGCATCTGCTCCATATTTCTTAATGACTTCTTGCGGCTCAATCACATTGCCTTTTGATTTGCTCATTTTTTTGCCGTGCGGATCAAGCGCATGTCCTGCGATCATCACTTGCTTCCATGGATTTTGCTGTCTATGCAATCTACTTTTGACCACTGTGTTGAAAAGCCAGAACGTAATAATATCGTGCGCTTGCGGTCGGAGTGACATCGGGAATAATTTCTTTTCCAATGCTTTGTAGTCTTTACGCTTTTTGAAAAGTTCTATTGCTAAAAAGGGAGTCATGGAAGAGGTTGCCCATGTGTCAAGCACATCCTGCTCTGGCACAAATTCTTTACTGCCGCACTTGCATGCTTTTTTTGGTTTGTCGACAAGCGGATCAACTGGCAAATCTTTTTCTTCTGCGAGCATGACTTCATTGCATTTCTTACAATACCAAACAGGAAATGGAACTCCAAAATATCGCTGTCTGCTTATGCACCAATCCCACTGCAATCCTTTAATCCAGTTTTCATATCTTACTCGCATATGCTCTGGATACCACTGAATTTCTCGTCCTGCTGCAAGGAATTCGTCTTTGAGATCTAAGTATTTGACAAACCATTGTTTAGTTTTCAAAATTTCGACTGCTGTTTGACAGCGTTCGTGGACATTGACTGCATGCTTGATTTTTGTTTGCTTGACCAAAAGATTATGCGCTTGTAATTTTTCAATAATTTTTGCCCGCGCTTCTGCAACTTTGAGATTTACGAACTCTCCTGCTTTTTCTGTCATGAATCCTGCTTCGTTGATGGATTGGATCAGCGGAAGATTGTGCGCTTTATACCATTCAATATCTGTCTGATCTCCAAAGGTACAACACATGACTGCGCCTGTTCCTTTTTCTGGATTGACTCTCTTGTCTGCAAGAACCGTGACGATGTGATTGAAGATAGGCACTTTTGCTTTTTTGCCAACAATATTAGTGTATCGCTTATCTTCTGGATGAACAAAAATTGCAACACAACTTGGCAATAATTCTGGCCGTGTTGTTGCGATTAAGAGATCACTTTCTTGTTTTCCATTTTGTATTTTGAAAATAATATCGTTGAAGAAACTGTCCATCTCGACATCTTCTAATTCGACTTGCGCGATTGCTGTCTGACAGCTGGTACACCACATGCTTGGCGCTTCTTTTTGATATTCTCGTCCTTCTTTGTACAAATCAATAAATGATTTTTGCGAGATTTCTCTGCAATGATCGTTGATTGTGGAATAAAATAAATGAAAGTCTGCGCTGATCGCGATATCTTTCCAGCTTTGGATAAAACCAGGCTGAATATCTTTTACTGTTTCATTGCAGAGCTTGATGAAATCCGCACGATGCATTTTTTTTGATTTGACATTCTTCATCTTTTCGATCATTCGCTCTGTCGCCAAACCATTATCATCTATTCCAAATGGATAAAAGACATTTTCTCCTTTCATACGATGATATCTTGCGACAAAATCCTGCTGCGAATAGGAGAATGCGTGACCAAGGTGCATTTTGCCAGAAACAGTTGGCGGCGGAGTATCAATGCTATAGATTTTCTTTTTACTTTTTGGATCAAACGCGTAGGTTTTGTTCTTTTCCCAGAATTGTTGCCACTGCTTTTCTTCTGTGAGTGGATTGTACTGCTTTGGTTTGGGAGCAGGAACTTCTTGCTTTTGTTGTTGCTCTGCTTTCTTTTCTGTCATGATTGATTGCGATTGTTTTTGATATTTAAAGGTGATGCTTTAATTTGTTTTTTAGGAACAAGCTGTTTTGATTCGCTTAGCAACGTCAACTCAAGCACTAAGAAAACCTGGCGTTGTCCAATAATTATTATTTTCTTGGATTATCTTTTTTGACATATTTTTCTAAAGAATAATTCATAAAATAATAAATCCTGATAATCAAGAAAAAATTTGTTAACAAGTTCTATTTCTTCCTTTGTCATTCCCTGTTTGTAATATTCTCTCATCAGGAGACAAAGGGTCGCATCATGATTCTTGGTGATAAATCCTTTTTTCAGAAGCAATGCAAGCGCTGCATGATATGTTGCATAATAACACCCAGTAATGCACCAGTCATAGTATCCAAGCTTTATGTTATCTTGAATAAAACTTAAATTATGCTCTGCTTTTGCGACATGTCCCTTTATTTCTGCATTGTTTGCTTCTTCTTTTTTGATGATCTCACTTTTTGTATACTCTTTTATCTTCCCTTCTCTGAGTTCTGTGTTTTCTAAAAGCTTATTGAAGTCAAAAAGTTTCATTATACATAACCTCATACCATAAAATGTGATTTGTCAGCGGATATCCTGTTTCCATTGCTGCTTGAATGACATGGTCTTCTTTCATCTTTTTTTCTCTCATAAAATCATCATATGTCATTTGTATAACACTTATATTTATTCCTGTTTGCGCTTCTGTATACTTCTCTGCTTTTTCTGTCTTTATTCTTTTATTCACAATAAGTAAGATATCAATATCTGACTTTTCTGTAAATGTTTCTTTTGCAGTTGAGCCAAAGAGAATTGCAATGATTGGTTTTTCTATCAGTTGCTTTAAAAAAGATGCTATTGCATTTTTTCTTATTAAGGGGAGTTTGTTTGTCTTTTCTACGTCTAAATAAGTCAGGAGCACTGCTGTTTTTTTGTTGAATTTCAGGCTATATTTTTTGAGATTTGCTTCTCTCTCTGCTTTAAGGATTTGCTGCTTTTCTAACTGCTTCAGAAATCTGGTTGCACTGTTTTCATTTAATGATGCTCTTCTTGCGATTTCTCGAAGATGTATTTTTTCTCTCTTATTCTTGTAAAAGCATTGAAGGATCTTTTGTATGCCTGGTTTGAGTTCTGTTTCCATTTGTTAAACAACTGTTTAAAAAGTGTATACATTTATATGTTTTGTGGGAGATTCGCCACATACCTTTATTAACTTCTTTTTGTCTTGATCATGAAATGAAACTTGGCATTGTTCTTGGAGGATGAGTAACTGATGAAGGAACACTTCCTCATGATGTCGAGAAGCGGGTACTGAAAGCTGTTGCGCTTTTCCAGAAAAAAATAATCACAAAGATTCTTGTAACTGGCGGCGTAACAAATCCACATTGTCATAAAATAACTGAAGCACAACTTATGGCAGAATTGCTTTTTCAGCACGGAATTCAAAAGAATAAAATACTGCTCGAAAAAAAAGCAAAAGATACCATCGGCAATGCTGTCTTTTCAAAAGACATTGTTGTGAAGAAAAAACTTGGGAAAGATATTATTGTTATTACCAGTAATTATCATATGCGGCGTGCATTGAGTATTTTTTGTCATGTTTTTGGTGATTCTTTCATTGTTACAGGAAAAGCAAGTTATGCGCATTTTTTCCATAGATTTCGCATGATGCTTCGCGAGTGGGAAGAAAAAGAGATTGAAGCGTTGTTGTTGGACACTATTCCTGCAGGAGATCATAAGAAAGCGTTGAAATTTATGTATGCGCATGTTCCTAAATATGAGGGGATGTCATGAAAAAGAGAGAAATCTTCACAAACCAGCTGCTTTGATTCGTCTCGCTTAAAACAATGGAACAAGCAACGTCAATTCACGCACTAAGAAAACATGGCGTTGTCCAATAATTATTATTTTTTTGGATTATCTTTTTTGACATATTTCTCTAAAGAGAATTTCTAGAGAATAATTCATAAAATAATAAATCAAAATTACATGAAGATACATCCGCGTTGTTGGTTCGTGTGTTTGTGTTCTTACTTCGTGTTTTTCTTTTCTATATGATCTTTTTTCCTCACTAACAACAATCTTAATAAACTATTCAAACTTCTCTTTTTCTCATGGACAAATCCGCAGCACTTCCCTGGACACTCAAATATCAACCAAAGTCTCTCAAAGAATTTACTCTCTATCCAACACAAATCCAGCAGATGCAAATCTTTGTGCAGAACTTCAAAAAACAAAAGAAAAAAGCAATGCTTTTGCACGGACCAACTGGCTGCGGCAAAACAGTCGCAGTCACTGCACTTGCAAAAGATTCTGATCTCGAACTCATTGAAATCAACGCATCTGATTTTCGCAACAAAGAAGGCGTGCTTTCCATCATCGGCACTGCTGCAAAACAAAGATCTCTCTTCTCTTCTGGCAAAATTATTCTTGTGGATGAAGTGGACGGACTTTCCGGCAACCAAGACCGCGGCGGCATTGGCGCAATTGAAGAAGTCATTGCACAAACCGCGTTTCCCATCTTTCTCACCTGTCAAGACGCGTCTGACAAAAAAATAAAATCGTTGCTCAAAATATCACAAGCAGTTGCGTTTACGCCGTTGACGCATCTCGAAGTCACAGAAATTCTCAAACAAATTTGCAAAAAAGAAAACATTCAGTATGATGAAATGGCACTGAAGACTTTAGCACGGCAAGCAGATGGAGATTTGCGCGGCGCAATCAATGACTTACAATCGCTAGGAAGAGAAAAGATTACCATGCAGCATCTGGAAGCGATTGGTTTCCGCAACAAAGAAGAAGCAATCGAAGACGCGCTTATCAAAGTGTTCAAGGTCAAGGATGCAAACGTTGCTTTGCGAGCGTTTGACAATGTGCAGGAAGATCTCGATCAGATTGCGATGTGGATTGATGAAAGTCTGCCGAAAGAATATACTGATCCAGCTGCACTCGCTGCTGCGTATGACGCAATGTCACGAGCAGATGTGTTTAATGGTCGTATCAGACGATGGCAGCATTGGGGATTTTTGGTGTATGTAAACGCACTTTTGAGCGCTGGCGTTGCAGTCGCAAAAACAGAACGAAACAAAGAACAGATTTCCTATCAACGAACACAACGCATTTTGAAAATCTGGATTGCAAAACAGAAATATGCGAAACGGGAAGGAATCGCGCAAAAGATTGCTGCGAAAACACATGCTTCCTCAACCTATTGCGTGCAGCATGTTGTTCCGTATGTGAAACAGATGTTCAAAAATAAAACCATGCGAGAACAAATGATTTCAGAATTTGAATTTGATGCGGATGAGATTGGCTGGCTTGGGAATTAAATAAATAAAAAATTATCTCGGCCTCGTATGCCCCCAATGCTACAGTTTCACTTGAAACCTTTGTTTAGTTTCAAATGAACCATAAGCTTTATATATCTCCTTTCTTTTATACGGTTGCAAATGAAGGAACAATTCTTAAACATCAATGGTTTCGATCAAAAAATAAGTTGGAAGAAAAGATTCCTTTTGATTTTCCAGAAAAGAAAGAGTTTCTTGCTCTCATTTTCAGACTTGAAGAAAAAAGAAATGTTCTTTGTTATGGAAAGCCGCAAAAAATTGAAGTTCTCCAAGAGGTTATTGAAACGTTTAATACATTGAAACAAAAATGCAGGGAGGCTGGTGTTGATGGGCTCTAAACTTCTTCCGTATGCGCTTGACTTTATTTCTTTTTTATTGCAAAAGATAAAGAAAAAAGAAGATATTAAAAATGTTATTCTCTTTGGTTCTGTTGCTCGTGATGAAGATGATAAACAAAGTGATGTTGATATTTTCATTGATGTTACTCGCGAAAATACTGCCTTGGAGAAAGAATGCGCTTCTCTGCTTACGTCCTTTTACTCTTCAGCAAAGTACAAACAATATTGGAAATTGTTTGGTATCACAAACGAAATAATACTTCATATTGGTGTTTTGGATACATGGAAAGAATTGAAACCAAGCATTATTGCTGATGGGATTGTTCTATATGGTAAATTTATGCCAAAAACGAAAGATGGAACGCATGTTGTCTTTTTTATCTGGGAAAATATTACTCCCAACTCCACGCGCGTTCTTTTCAACAAGCAGCTCTTTGGGTATACTCAACATGAAAAACACTATTCTGGCTTACTTGAGAAATATAATGGAGAAAGAATGGGAAAAGGTTGTATTATTGTTCCATTAGAACATAGTGTTGTTATTCATACTCATTTTAAGAAATACAAAATTGCAGTAAAAATAAAGAAAGTGTTGGAGTATTGATCCTACCTCGGCCTCGTATGCCCCCAATATTCTAATGCCTGCCGTAATTCTTTGCTTGTTTTCGCAGCATCATCGACATGCACGCCATCCATGTACGCTTCCACTGCTTCCCGCATTGCTTTTGCTCCTGCATAACTCCCTTTTGGATGTCCATGAACTCCGCCGCCAATCTGAAGCATAATGTTTGTTCCCATTTTATTCAAAACATCTTCAACAAGAATGGGATGCAATCCTCCTGAAGAACACGGAAACACAGGTTTCATTCCATACCAATTTTGCTCTAAGGAATGTTCTTTCTGATCTGCTGGCGCATTATCTCTCGTCATATTATTTTGAATATTTCGCACTTCTTCTGCTGTGCCGACAAGTTTTCCAATGTTTGCAGTTCCAATATGCAAATTATCCACTCCTAATAATCTCACAGATTTTGCCAAGTTTAACATGGAAAATCCGTGATCATGAACTCGCGTAAACGCGCCATGGAACGCGCGATGCGCATGGATTGCCAATCCTAAATCCTGACAGATTTCCCGCAAAGAACTCACTG
>JACRKI010000015.1 GCA_016215305.1 Candidatus Woesearchaeota archaeon
AGAGTGGATCCAAGCAGTTTGAAAGGAGAAGCATTGCAGCAATTTACTGCGTTCTTTGAGGAAACCAAAAAACAACTCGCCAAAGAATTGGATGATCTTAGAAATGATCTGAGTAAGGAAGCAGGAATAGAGCAAAAAGAAGCAATAACACTTTCAAGATTGTTGCAGACTGATGCGCAGACGCAGGAAATTCTGAAACATATTGAGGTATTAGGGCAGGGACTTCGTGATGCAGTTGCGGGATTTCACTCTGACAATCCAATGACTCAGCATGCAACTGCGTTGGAGCAATTATTTCCAGAGTTGGAAGGAGTGCGTCAACAGCTGCAGCAGGAAGATGCAGGCATCAACGCAGTTGTGCAGGCAGTGGAGAAGAAGCGGGCAATTGAAAGAGATTTGAAGGCGCATATTGAGCAGGCAAAGGGGATCATAGGACAATCCACTGCAGCAGCAGATCTCAGCGGAAAAGTAAATCTTGAGCAGGGTATTGCGAATATTGAACAATTACTTCGATATGATGTTGATGCGTTGCAGCAGCAAGATGGCAATCTTGTGCAGGCAGTGCAGCAAGTGATAGAAATTATCCAAAAAAAAGTGCTTCCTGTCATGGCAAAGATTGATGCAGAAGCAAAAGCAATCCAAAAAGATATTTTGAAAGATGAAACAATGTTAGGAAAATTAATCTCTAAATTCAAGCCGCCTAGACCCTTTGTGGAAGGAACATATGGAGCAGCATTTAGAGGATAATGGAAAGGAAGTGTTTCAGGAATATCAATTTCTTAATATTCGCTTAGCAACAGTGAACACGAACTAAGAAAACATGTACCTGAACCCACAACGCAAACTTGACCTCAATAATTATTATTTAAAAAATAAAAAATATTTGAAGATACAGTAGCGATGTTGGTTCGTGTGAAAAGCAGTCAGGCGAAACAAAACAGCGAGTTTGTGAAAAAGAATTACTTCTATAACAATACATTCGAATAATATTAGGATTTCTTCTAAATACAATGCGGTCATATCAATACTCATCCCGAAAGGGAATGATGCGAATAAGTAGAACAAAGAAAACAAATTGATGCGAAAATAATTTTATTTGATACGGAGGGATGAGCTATGGTATATGAATCTGGGTTAAAACCAATAAGACAATTGAAAACACTTCTTCCGCAGTTTTATGCAGAAGAAGGCAGAGCTGCGTTTATTGCGGGCGTTGCAGGAAGAAGGGATATTCCGAAGGAATATATTGACAGAGCAATTTTGTTTTATGAAGGCAAAAAAAACTATGCAGCAGCAAAAAATCTCGCGGCAAAAGCAGGAATGCAGAGAAAAGCGGCAACCCTTGAACAGCGAATGAACAGTCAAAACATTCAGGAAGATGACGTTGCTCTCGTTGATGTTCCAACGCTGAAGGAATTCGCGGCTGCAAAAGAAACAGTGAGAAGATATGAACGATTGGCGTGCGATGCGCCAGTGGAAATCGCAGTGGATGTGATTGATGCGTATCATTCGCTTGGAGATGCGGATCAAGGAGTTCGTGTTGCGTTGCAGTATGGTTTGTTTCAAAAAGCGATACAGATACGAGAGCAAGATCAGGATTGGCGTGATGCAGGAGCGATCGCGGAAGCGCATGGATGGTATGAGCGGGCAGGAGTTAATTATGAAAAAGCAAAACAACTAGGCAAAGCAGGGGATTGTTTTGCCGCGGAAGTCGAAGCAAGAAAAGAAGCGAGAAAAAAAAGCAAGAATCTTCTTGTTGCGGCAGTTTCTTATCTTACAAGTATCCATACTCCTGAAGAAGAAAATCTGATGGTGCGTGCGGCAGGGAATTATATTGCGGCAAACTGGCAGGAAAGCGCGGAAAAGGTGCTTGGAAAAATAAAAAATAAAGCAAGAATGTATGCGTTTTTTGAAAAGCAGGGAGATTTCAAAGGCGCGGAAGAGTATGCGGTGTTAAAGGGTGATTTTTCACGCATAGAGTTTTATAGCACAATAGATAAGTTAGTTGATCCGGAGAGAGAACAGCAGGCAAGAGACCAGCGAGCAAGAGAACAGCAGGCAAAAGATCAGCAGGCAAGAGAATATCAAGCAAGAGAACAGCGAACAAAAGATCAGCAAGCGAGAGAATATCAAGCAAGAGAACAGCGAACAAAAGAACAGCAAGCGAGAGAACAGCAGGCAAAACAAAATTCATTAGATGCAAGAGTGAGTGAGCCGCTGCTTCAGCTTCATCCTTGGAGTTTGAATTTGGAACCCATGAAACCTTTGTCTATTGACTCATTAGGCATGATTTATAATCCTCCAAAAAAAACAACACAAGATGTAGGGAATTCCAGCAATACTCTTACCTCAAATATAATTATTTCTGCTGCAGGAGCACTTCTCACAACTATTTTGACAACCCTTTACACAGAAGCAAAAGGTTATTTTGAATCAGACACGAATGTTTCTGCAAAAATAGATTGTCCGCAGCATAGAGAGACGATTGAAGGAAAATTGTGCAGAATTGATCGTTACCATGCTGCGATTCACGATGCAGAAAAAAAGTACAACATTCCTAATGGTCTTCTTGCAGGGATTGCGATGCAGGAAAGCAGCGGAGATCCGACATACATTGGAGCAAATGGTGCAGGATTGTTTGAGTTATCAGGAGCAGACGCGGCAAATGCAGGGTTGAACGTGTATGGCAAAAATCTCCAAAGAATGGCAAAACAACAAAACCATCGTTTGGAAGATATGGACAATTATGACAGCCGCTTTAGTATCGGGCAAACCACAGACGCCGCTGCAAAAAAACTAACCGCGCTCCATAGCACAACACATCTTCCAGGAGAAGGAATATCAGAAAAAGATAGTTGGGATTTTGCAGTTGCGGCATTTGCGTATGGGAAAGATACAGCAATGCAGGAGAGGCAAATGAACTATGTCAAGAATGTCCATGCTTTTCAAGAATATTATGTTCTCCATGGTCATTGAGGTTCCTTCCGCATCAGAAGAGGCAGGGGCAGATAACTGTTCCTGCACTCTTTTTTTTATGTTGTTGAAAAAAATAATTTGAGGTGAAAGTATGGAGAAAGATAATAAGGAAATAGTTTTTGAGATTATTACGGTTATTGCTGCGGTACTTGGAGTATATTTTGGAAATGAATATCTCTTTATCACAGCGCTTGTTTCGATATTCATTGCGCTTTGGTTTTGGTACAATGAAAATATTGTTGATCCTTTGAAAGTTGTGGCAATGGAAACAAAAGAATTACGTAAAGATTTAAATATGAGAAAGGAAATAGAAGAACTGAAAGTACAAATGTTCCAGTTGAAAATGACACAGAGTAAGAAGGCAGGAATAAACCCGTTTCTATTCATTATTTTGGTTTTGCTCCTGATCATGGTAGTGTTATACCTAAAAGAAAAAGGTTTTATTTAGAATGGGGTTAATCTCAAGAACTTGTATCTATTAATCGCGTGGCAATACTAAACACGAACGAGCAACTCCTCTGTACCTTCATGTAATTATCATTTTTTAGAAATATATCGAAAGAAATAATTCAAAAAATTATTGTGGTCACCGAACATGTGAGCAGGACTAAAAAAATCAAGGATTTTCTGTGTTTGCCAAAGCGTTGCTAGTTCGTGAAAAATGTAAAAAAAGAATAATCAATTATTTAAACAAAACCATTCTTTCTTTTTTCAATGAGAAAATTAATCCACGCTTTTATTTTTTTTACTTTCTTTATTCTTCTTGCCCTCCCCTCATCAAGCCAGAAAATCGGCCACATCACGCTTCTTGCTGTTTCAGAAGCGACACAAATCGGTTCCA
>JACRKI010000146.1 GCA_016215305.1 Candidatus Woesearchaeota archaeon
CTGAAAAATATCGAGTCTGAGGAGGAAAAATGGTAGCAACGCCATCAATGCAAATAACTCCTGAACGACTTGAAGAAAGAGTCCGAATTTTTGAACAATATCTGCGAAGATCTGTTGTGTGTACGGAAAGTGCGCAATATGGAGAAATCGCGAGAGCATTAATGGATAATCCTGATGAATATGCAGAAAGAGTGCAGCTTCTTCGAAGCGCAGGAGATTCTGACTGCTATAGAAGAAATGTCGTGAAACTTATCAGAGAAACCTGCGGATATGAAGTGGAACAAAAACCGCAAGAGCCATATAGATTTATTCCCAATCCAAAAAGAGATGAATGGAGAGGAACTAATGGAACAACCTTCTCAGGGAGCCATAGAGAAAGAACAAGACGAGATGAAATATTTAATCTTGTAAATTATGGAACTCCTCTTCGTTCATTGCGCAGAAATTAATCCTAAAACTGCCTTGTGCGCACGGACAAGATCATCGCTTTTGACGTACAACAATAATTCTGGAACAGCGATAATGATTCCCTGGATAGAAACACCATGCAGCGCAATCTCGTGGCTGATGCGGGCAAGAACGCCAACTGTTTCTGTTGCTTTCACATGCATGGTCACACGAATTTCCGCGAGATCCTTGCTGACAGAAAGTATATTTTCTTTTTTGAATAAATCAACTTTCTTTTCAATGTCTTTTTGATTCAGATAAATCTTGATGAATTCTTTGCTTTTCACAAGACGGAAATTTTCCTTGAGAACATTTTTGCCGACAAAATCTTTTGCGATAGTGGGATATTCCATTTCCTTGAGGGTGATGCAAGTGACGTAGTTTTTCGTCGTAATGATCGCGGAACGAAGCACTGCGTCAATTTCTTTAGTATTGTCTTCAAAAATCTGTTCTGTTTCATAGCGGCGGATTGCGCTGATGACTGCATCCATGGAGGTGTCAAGATGATGTTTGTCAATCAAATAACGCGCGAGCCCGCGAATGTTAATGAGCCCGCGATTGAGTTCTTTCTGAATACTGACATCTTCAGCAATGAGACGCCAAATGACATTATTGATGCTTGCGGTCATAATCCTAACAAATGTGTCAAAGTTTAAATAGTTTGCCCAAAGAACAAGGAGGATATATAATTTATATATTCCAAATATATTAACCACTAAAGAGTCAGAAAACTTTATAAGGAAGAAAGGAATCAGAAGAGAAATGGGAGGAAAAAATGCCATTTTTGCTTCTTGAAAAAACTGCATTGACTTGTGAAGATCTTGAATTGATTACCGCGACACATGTCCCTATTTTGTCTGTCTATGAAGACACAGGAAGAAAGAGAGAGCAGCAATTTGGATATCCAAGAAAAGTTGGTTTTATTTATGAGCAATCAGCGTTAGAAAGGTATGTGCAAAAGTATGAAACAATTCCTGAGCTGAATGAAGATTTGGATGAAGAGCGGCCTGATGAACTAACAGCAAGAATACAACCTGCACAAAATAAATATGGAAATGATCTCATTGCGGCGATAGGAGAATGGAAAAGAGAAGTACCAGAACTCATCAGACAATGTTACGCCCCATATATTCTCTGGGCAAAGAAAGAACGTGCAGAAGAAATAAAAAAAGAATTTGAGGTCTAATTTATATATTCCCTCAATTTCTTAGAGAACATGAACTTCCAAACACTGCAGAAAATTGAAAACTATCAGTTTTATATTGAACGCGCGTTTCAAGTCACGAAAAAGTCTATGGATAGAATCCATCAGATGAAAAAGCCAAAGATGAAAGACGCGGAGCACAAACGAAGATACGCGCAGTATGTTGAAAGTGAGCGAATCAAAGAGTTCAGCAAAGAAGTCGCAAGCCAGCTAAAAAGAGTGCATGAGAAATTTCCAGGGCTGGATGGATTGCCGCCGTTCTACAACGAGCTTGCGCGAGTCACCATTCGATACAATTACACAAAAAAAGGATTAGGCGCGATTAACGCGGCAGAAAGAGCATGCAAAGAAGTGGAGAGGAAAGCAGTCACTGAGATGAAAATAGCAAGATCATATGATTTGATGCAAAACATCAGAAAAAAATTTTATGGAAGAATTACTGCGCTTCTAAGACAAATGAATGAATCATTCCAAGTGATTGAAGAATCACGACGAGTGATGAAAACCTGGCCAGATATTAAGCCGGAAATTCGAACCATTGCGATCGCAGGATATCCAAACGTTGGTAAAAGCAGTTTATTGAAAGCGTTGACTGGCGCGAATCCGGATATTCAGGCGTATGCGTTTACCACAAAATCGCTTAATGTCGGATACATGAATGTAGAGCCAAGAACATATCAGCTTGTGGACACGCCAGGAACATTTGACAGAGATGTAGAAGACATGAATAATGTCGAGAAGCAGGCGTATGTGGTGCTCAAGCATCTCGCAGAGAAAGTGATTTATGTTTTTGACGCGAGTGAAAGTTGCGGATATGAAGTGGAAAAGCAAATAAAGCTTGCAAAAAGAATAAAAGAGTTTGATCGGCCAATTATTTTTGTCGTGAATAAAATGGATCTTGACATGACAAAGCTGGACAAGATTACAAAAGAGTTTCCAGATGCGGCGCTTATTTCCATTAAAGAGCAGAGAGGAATCGAAGCATTAAAAAAGAGCATTACGAAACTTGAGAAGAAGAAATAAAAAATAGAAGAA
>JACRKI010000014.1 GCA_016215305.1 Candidatus Woesearchaeota archaeon
GAAGCATTTGTACCAAGAATAGATTGAGTACTGGTCAATGCTTTGAGAAACTGATTTCATTTTACAAACAAAATGCAAAAGATTTCTGGAATGATATTCTTTCAGGACAGAAAATTCTCTCTAAAGAAGAAGCGCAAGATATTCGTGTTATGACACAAAGGATACGCAAAGAGCGGGGCTTTCGTGCATGATTCTTACTCTTGACACTTCTATTCTTATTGATTTGGAGCAGGCAATTCCTGAAACAATTGAGAAACTCAAGAGATTAAGTGAACTTCATCACTCACCAGCTCATATCACTTTTATTTCTTATTTTGAGTTTTATTTTGGAATTACCGGAAGATCTCCCAAAAATTATCAAAAAGCATACGAGTTCCTTCAAAAGTTTCCAGTTCTTCAACCGACAAAAAGAACTGCTGAGATTTTAGCAAAAATCAAAAAAGAGCATGAACAGAAAGGACAAACGCTTCCTCTTGCAGATCTTCTCATTGTTAGTCAAGTTCAGGAGCATAATCTGCTTCTTGTAACCAAAGATAAAGACTTTCAAATATTTGATTATATCCCAAAAGTTATTTTGTAGTTACGGCAGCCACGTCTTATGATTCTTCATTTTCTTCCAAAAATAAGCAGTAATATTTAAATAGTAGTTATAACCCTTGTTATAACAGTGTTTCATCATGGATTTACACATTGATAGAAAAGAAGTTGAGATCACTTTTGATCCGCACGTCTTTGTGCGGCAGACAGAGAGAAATTTTGATATTGATTTTGTGGAAGAAACAGCACGAACAGGAGATATCAGTGAAGAAAAGTCTCAACCACCTCACAAAATCTGTTTTACAAAATATCATGGCAAAGAAAGACAAACATATGTTATTATTGCAATAATCCATAATGATTTCATTGAGGTGAAGACTGTATGGCTCCAACAAGGAAGATAAAATGTGATTGTGGTGAAACACTTCAAGAAAAGGAAATTGAATTAGATCATATACTCACGTATGCCATGGTTTGTCCAAAATGCAGTTTTACCACTTTAACAAAAGATCAGGCAAAAGAATTTCGCAAACGGATTGAATTTCACAAAGCGATTGACCAAGAAAAACAAGTGATACGCATTGGTAATAGCATGGGCATTACCTTTCCTGAAAAGCTTTCAGAATTTGGAATTAGTGTAGGAAAGAAAGTGAAAGTGGAAGCAATTGATGGACGCTCATTTAAAGTTATTTTGGCTTAATCAAAATGAAATGCACAAACTGTAACAAAGGACAATATCTTAAGAAAAAAGTACCCTATAATTTTCTTGGAGAAAAGATTGGTATTTTTGACGCGTTAGTTTGTGATCGTTGTCAAGAAATATTATTTGAATCTGACGCTTCTGATAAAATTGAAGAACAAGTGAAGAAAAGAGGACTTGTAACTACGGCAGCCACGTCTTGTGATTCTTTTTAGCGTTAATTATAGTATTATCAAAAATTGATAAATTTGGCTTCTTTGTTAATTTTAAAGTAAAGTTTCAAAATTAATAGAAATATATAAATAAGAAATTCTAGTTAATAGTAAAATTTATATATTCTGTCTCTTCTCTCTGCGTATGGCGCTTTTAGATGACTTAGAATCCATATTTATCGAAGAATATGAATCTGCATCCATCTTAATCAAACATGCGAAACAGAAATCCGCAACAGTTCTTTTGTCCAAAGCGCTTTTTGCTCTTGTTGATTATCTTCTCTTAAAAAAATATCAAAAATTTCCTAAAAGTTACACGGAACGATTCAGGCTTCTTGAAGCCAAAGAAAAAGAACTTTACGCAGTTGTTGATTCTGTCTGGAGCAAATACACAGACACCTACTCCAAACCAAGTTCAGAAGAAGCAATCACGCTTCTTAAAAATACAATTCAGGAGATTATAACTACAAATGAAACAAACAGTGAAAAAATTAAAGCTATTGTTGGCAAAAAATAAAGATATCATTGACATTATCCTCTTTGGCTCATTTGTCAAAGGAAAGGGAAATGCTTCTGATATAGATATTGCTGTTCTTTCTGAAGTCTCGATAGATCGTTTGAAGATGAAGAAAGAATTAGAAGTGTTGCTTGGAAAAAAAATTGATTTACAGATTGTGACGCTTCATGATTATTCTAAATCCATTTGGATAGCACTTATTCGAGAAGGATTTTCTGTCAAACATGATGTTTTTCTTCATCAGTTGTATAAGATTGAGCCACTTGTTTTGTACAAATACTCATTGAAAGAGCTCACTGCTTCTAAGAAAGTCATGTTTGAACGCGCATTAAAAAACTTTGCAGGTATTCAACGAATTTCTAATAGAGTTATCCTTGTTCCTATTGGGAAATCAGAAGAATTTAATGATTTCTTGAAAATTTGGAACATAGATTTTGATGCACGAGAATATGGGTTGCTGCCGTTGATGAGAAAAGAGGAAGGTTAAGGGAAAAAAGAGAAATTGAAAATGTTCTATGAATAATTTTCTGCGCTGTGTACAACCATCCCGTGAGCGCGCTTCTTACGAGCATCAACCCCACTGATGAGGAATTGACCATAGTTAAGACCGCTAAGCGTCAGCGGACACTCAACATCTTTGCTTGGATTGGGATTCAACAGCCAAAGGTCTGCTTTTTTTCTCCCCGTAATCCACTTTCCTACCTTTTCTACTTTGTTATAATTATTTGTTCCTACTAATGCTTGTAGATTTCTACTAAAATGTGATCCCCAACCCTTATTATAATTATAATTGTGTGGAAATTCCAGATTCCTCTCTTTACTTTTAACTATATTTGTTTTTTCTGTGCATTCGGTTGCATATCCAACATCATGGACGATAGTATCTAAACCATCATGCGCATAACGAATGCAAGTGCTTGTCATTATAGAATATCTTCTTAGGTCTCTTTCAAACATTTTTCTTAGTTCTTGTACAAGAGCCTTTTGAGTTGTGTCAGAAGATTTTTTGTTGCTGTATATTGTTTCAAGAACCGCAAAATATAATGGACCAGAAGGAAGTTTCCACTCTCCTTCTTTTGTCATCTCAATCCAATCAGATTGTGTATGTGATGTACCATAATCCAGCAATGCAGTACTGATATCAACAGTACAAATTTTTCCCTGATAGGAAACACCATGAACCCTGTATTTGCCCGCAAGGGATTCGATGGAAAAGCTAGAAGAATGAACAGGAGATGGAGGAGGTGCAGCAACTTGCTGTTGAGGACTAAGCATTTTTATTGGATTCAAATAGATATCAATTATTGTCCTTTCCAAATTATTGATTTCTATCCCTCCCGACTTAAGACAAGTACTCTCCAATGTGTCACCTCTCAATGTGTTTATAACTATTAAGGAAGTAATAAGATCTAAAAAATCTGGATAAGCTGATTGTTTCGCAATTTCATATGCTTTGATTGGATCTTTCTCAACAAATCTCTCGTAAAATAGAAACAAATAACCCCCATAAACATCTTCATAAGGTCCATCCGCAGCAAGATCACCAATCTTATCAATAACATTATTGAGTTCCGGTCTCCAACCTAATCGGTAAACAAGTGAAATTATTTCGTCTATACGATTTATGCAATTACCTTTATTCATCTTCTTTCACTAATCATTTAATCACTTTCAGGAAGTATCACTAAGAACTATTTCTTATTTTACCCTCATATGTGAGGGTTGTACTTTTTTATCAATTCAGGAAGAAATTTCTGCTCCGCACGTTTCAAATGCTCTCGAAAGGTTGGCAAAGAAACTTTCATCAGCTTCGCAAGCTTTCCAAGGCTTGCTTTTTTCGGCCATTCATAATAGCCATGCTCATAGGCAAGCGTAAGCGCATGTTTTTGCTTCTCTGTCAATTTTGGAAGCAATGCGCTGTAATAAATGTCGTCGAGAAAACTATTTTCCATGCGTTCCACTACCACTTTCTTCGCTATTTTTTTGACATCGCGGATGAAATCAATCAACAATTCTTTTTTCCATGTCGCGACTTCCCAAACCTCTTCTCCTTTCGCGTTAATGTAAATTGGTTTTGTAAAAATAATCTGCGGACCCATTGCTGCCCGTACTGTGACTGGAATTTTTTTCTTTGTGACTTCCACCAAGAATATTTTATTGCCATGCACTTCCATATGCTTTATGTTCGTATCTTTACGCAACGCGTCAACAAACTGTTTGATATTCTTTTCTTCTCCCCAAACAGTATGCAATTCAGGAGAATACGTTACTCCTTTCTCGACATAGACGCTAAACGGAACAGAAATAGTGGAAACCTTATACTTTTCACATTTGTTTCCAATAAAACAATCATGCTTGATCTGTAATTTGCATATCCACATACATACGTCTCTGCGAAGTTGTGTATATAAAACTTTTCTACGGCAGCCACGTCTTATGATTCTTCAACTTATCAGGAAGATAATTGCTAATCACGAAGTTCAATCCATGCTGCGCAAGCGCCTGCTGCTCTGCACGCTTGCCCATGTCCGCTAATTGCTTCAACGCTTTCTGCCACTCTTTGCTATGAATACAGAACGGATCATTCTTGATGACATCTTTAATCTTTTTCTTATCTACTTCTTTCAACGGATGTGTTGGCAACTTGTAATCAATAATATCCTGCGGTGTGATGCCAATAAACTTCGCCTGCGGAACACAAAAGTATTCGTTGATGTGCGCTGCGTTTCCTGAACCTACTTTTAATGTTCGATAAATCGAAAAGAATCCATACGGATCGCCATCTGTAAACACATAGACTGGCAATTTTTTGTCATCTGCCAATCGTCGAATAAATCGTCTGCACGCTCGCGTTGGAACGCCACCCATGGAAACTAAAATGCAGTTTGCTTTTTTCCAATAATTATGCTTGACCAATCGCTGAAACATACCCGCTGTTTCAATCGCGAGAATAAACGATGCTTTTGTTTCAAACTTCAAATGTTCCACAGAAACAGGAACAGAATACGCGCCAGAACCAAATTTGGTGCAATCAATCTTCAATTCTTTGCCATTCTCATCTTTGTCAATAACCACAAGTTGTCCCGCAACTGCGCCGCCTTTTTCTTCAGGAACAAACCCAATCTGTTCTCTATTGGTCATGAGCATTGCTTCAATGTCGTCCATGACGTTGTCAGACTCTGGCTGTTCGAGGAATTTCGCGTCTCCCCAGTTTTTGCTGATGTAGTACGCCTCTCTCTTTGTTGCAATGTCGTCATTTTTGATTAATTCTTTGGACATTGCCATCATTCTCAACGTTTGCGCGAATGTTTTTGCTGTGGACGCAGTCAGTGTTCGCTCTTTCTCTTTTCCAATCAATTCAAAATATCCTTCTTTCTCGTCGTATTTGACGTTGTTTAATGATCGCAGGGGAATGTTGACAGAAGGGTTTTCTTTTTGCAGGATGGTCTTGTAAATCTTTACTGCAATATCCTGCATTTGTTTTATGATGTCTTTGCCGCTTTTTTCTCCTGCCATAAAAAATTTCTCACATTCAGATACTTCGTGTCTTCATGGAGAATTTTTCACACTCCTGTTTTTTATTTTTATTTAATCAGTTTCATCATCAGTACTTACTTCCTCAGCACCTTCTTCTCCTTCTTTTTTCTTCTTCTCTTTCTTTCCTATCTTCGCAAACTCTTCATCAAACTCTTCATTCTCTGCTTCAATGTCTTCAAGTTCTCCTCGTTTTCTTTCGAGAATTTCCTTTAAGCTTGTTTCCACATTTTCTTTTTGATACTCTTTGCTATCCACCAAGTCTTTCAGCGCCTCTGCAATATGCGGAATATATTTTTCAATATATCCCCGCTTTTTCATTTCATCGCCAATGCGTTTCTTCTTGTAAATGTAACTGCCTAACTTTCGTCCGCATTCCTGCACTGCAAGCTTGACTTCCTTGATAATTTCAGGATAATGCGCAATCGCTTCTTTGCTTTCGCTGGTGAATGGAACCCAGACAGACGCAATGTGAATGACGAGGGTAATTGGACCAATTGGCAGCGCGCCTGTACTTTGCGATAATCCATAGCTTCTCCAGTTTGTTCCGATTAAGGATTTTGTGACCGCGCACGCTCCCTGCTGGAATAACAGTGGAACTTTGTTCGCGAATCTGAGCACTGTCATTGGTTCTTCTGCTGGCTGTTCTCCCCCATACGCTAATCCACATTCCACCACAAACGGATTTCCTCTGTAAACATTTGGCGGTCTCGAACACGCGCAATAAAATTCCGCGTTGACTTCTTTCTTCAATCCTTTTTCCAAAAGTTCTTCGCCAATCGGCACAATGCAATCTGTCGGCGGTGAGATTATTTTTGTTTTCTTAATTCCTTCAATTAATTTTTCCGCGTTTTCCCTGCTGACGTCGCTTGGTTTCATATTTGTCAACAGCGCAGCGTTTGCGCAGATTTCTTTCGCAGTGCCTGGACCAACTCTGCTAAATTCCGTCGTGAAAAAAGATTGCAATGTTCTGCATTCGGTGGCATGCAGCATGTCAAGAAGAATTCCCAATTCCACTCCATACGGATGCAGTTTGATTTCCTCTGCTTTTCTCGGCTTGATCTCTGTCGCTCTCGGAAAAATCAGCTGTTCTGCTTTTGGATTTGTATAAATAATTGTCGCGTGCGGATTGACAATCGCTGTTTCTTTCAGATATTGATCCACTGATTGATCTCCTTTTTGATAACTGCCTTCAATGTCCATCTCAATTCTCGTGCCATGCTCTTTTTCAGGCCAGTCTTTTTCCTGTTCTGCTTTAATGAGCGGACTATTTGTTTTTGTGTCCAACATAAGTTCCATGTAGGTCGCGGGTCTATCCTTCGCAATCTTGGAAAGAATTTTCGCTGGTTTTCCTGTTGTCAATTGCGCGTACATCACTGCCGCGCTGATGCCGATTCCCTGCTGTCCTCTATTTTGTTTTCTCTGATGGAACTTGCTTCCATACAAAAGTTTCGCGAAAATTTTTGGGATTTGTTTCTTGACAATGCCCGGACCATTATCTTCAATGATAATTCTAAACTTTTCTTCTCCAATCTCAATTATTTCCACCTGCACTTCCGGCAGAATTTCCGCTTCTTCGCACGCGTCTAACGCGTTATCCACTGCTTCTTTGATTGTCGTGAGAAGCGCTTTTCTTTTATTATCAAAACCTAATAAATGTCTGTTTTTCGCGAAGAATTCCGCGACTCCTATTTCTCTCTGTTTTTTTGCCAGCTCTTCCGCGATAATCTTGTTTGGTTCATTCTTTTGCTGCGCGTCTCCTAACGTTGTTTGTGCCATGGAATTGTTTTGCATCGCTGAAGATTTATATGCTTTACTAAAAAATGCAAAATCTCTCTTTGAAAATCTTTATTATCCGGGGAGATTTTGCATTTTTTAGAAGGACAGATATATGTCTCTATACAAATTAAAGAAATTTCGTACTGTTCCTGTAAGCCTTTTCTTTACTTCAGGAGAATCTAATGTTCTCACTACTTCTTCATGATTGGTCGCATTTGTTCCATCTGCCGCAATAGTATTTGTTATGCAAGAGAAAGCAACTGTGTACATTCCTCTGTTTCTTGCGGCAATAACTTCTGGCGCAGTGGACATTCCAACCGCATCAACAAATAACCCATCTCGAAATGCGACACACTCTGCTTCTAATTTTACTAATCTCTCGATACCCATTCTGTAAAGAAGCGTCACGTGATTTATAAAATTAATGTCGTCTTGATTCGCCTCGCAACGTAAACTCGTTGTCCAATATTTATTATTTTAATTTTTAATAATAAATATTTGAAGATACATTAGCGATGCTTGTGCGCGTATTAGCGATGCTTGTTCGTGAATAAGTGATTATCCGGGTTCATAAGATTTAAAAGTAGAAACGGATTTTCCAATCCAATGACTCAACCAAACTTAGGTATGCTCAAACGCATCGCTGCGCAACTGCGAAAAGAAGATATTCAAGCGCTCACGACCGCAGGAAGCGGACATCCTGGCGGAAGTCTTTCTATCATCGATGTTCTCACTGTTTTGTATTTTGGAAAAATTCTTCACTATGATCCTTGCGATTCGCATTGGGAAGACAGAGATCGACTTGTGCTTTCCAAAGGACACACCTGTCCTGGATTGTACTGCGCACTTGCCTACGCAAATTTCTTTCCAAAAGAAGAACTCGCAACATTGCGAAAATTTGGCAGTCGTCTTCAAGGACACACTGATTTGAATCTGAAAACACCTGGCGTGGAAACCTGCGGCGGACCGCTCGGTCAAGGACTCAGCGTCGGCCTCGGCATGGCAATTGGATTAAAAATAAATGGCAAAAAATCCCGCGTGTACACGATTATTGGAGACGGCGAATCCGCGAAAGGCGGCATCACTGAAGCAGCAAAATGCGCTGGCGTCATGAAAATGAACAACATGATCACGTTTTTGGATTATAACAAAGTGGATCAGGATGGCGCTGTCAAAGACGTGCTTCCCTGCAGATTTGAAGAAGAATGGCAGAGTTATGGCTGGAAAACATTTCGCGTTGATGGCAGAGATGTCCAGCAGATTTATCACGCAATTCAATCTGCGCAGGCGCTGCAGGAAAAAGAAAGCATTCCTGTTCTCATCGTTCTTGATACTATCAAAGGCGCAGGCATTAGTTTTATGGCAGCTGCTGCAGAAAAAGGAGATTCCACTTGGCATGGCGTAACGCCAAAAGGAGATGACGCGAAAAACGCGCTTGCAGAATGTGACGCGCTGCTCGCGAAACTCGCGGCAGAATTTCCAGGCAGTATGGACGCGTATTTGCAATCTGCGCAATGGACTCCTGCTGACAAACACGCATACACTGTTCCGCATCAAGAAAAAATAAATGCTGCTCCCGCAATTATTCCCTTTGAACAGCCTGCCGCGACACGAGACGCGCTCGGCAAATACATTGTTGCGTTAGGAAAAACAGATTCCAGAATTGTGACAGTCACTGCTGGCGTTGCCGGCTCTGTCAAATTTGAGGATTTCGCAAAACAATTTGGAACATTTTCCGCGACAAACAGAAGCGGAAGATTTGTGCAGGTTGGGATCGCAGAAGCAAACATGGCAGGCGTTGCCGCTGGACTTGGTCTTGTCGGCAAAAAACCTTGGATGGCAACCTTTGATATTTTCGTCAAGGAATGCCTTGGTGTGATTCGCAATTCAATTTGCTACGCAGACGCTGACGTGAAAATTATCGGAACACACGCAGGCTTAGGTGTTGAATGGGATGGCGGCAGTCATCAATCCACTATTGTTCCTGGCATTATGGCAGATTTATTTCGCATGGAAAGTTATGAGCCTGCTGATTGCAACGAAACGCAGAGACTGATGAAGCTGATGTATGAACAGAACAAAGCCGCGTATTTTCGATTGACTCGTCAGAAATTGCCTGTTTATTCTTCCTCTTCGTATCATTATGGAACTGGTGCGCGAATGGTGAAGGACGTTGTAAAAAATGCCGCGCATGGAGTTCCTTCTGTTGTTCTTCTTGGTTCTGCAGCTGGTTTGGATTTGGCAATGAGCGCAGCTGTTTTACTTGAAAAAGAAAATATTTCTGTTCGTGTCATTGATGTGTATAGTTTATCTCACTTGAATACTGACGCGTTTCGAAAATTGATTCCTGCTGATGTGCTGCTTGCAACTGTGCATGACGCACATCACAAATTGCTTGCACGAGAAGTTGCGTATAGTTTGGCGCAGATTGGACAGGGAAACAAAATTATTTCTTTTGGGATGCAGGAATTTGGAGAGACTGGAAGTCTTGCTGATTTGTACAAGAAGCATGGAATGGATGTAGAAAGTATTGTGAAAAAAGTTAAGGAGAATTTGTAGTTTTAATCTAATGCGCATTTTCTTTTACATGGGAACTCGGCGAAAGCCCCGCACTTCAGTGCGGGGATGAA
>JACRKI010000147.1 GCA_016215305.1 Candidatus Woesearchaeota archaeon
AGATGCTGGGATGGCACTGGTTGTGTTGACGAATATACAGAACATGATTATACAGATGCAACAGGAGATACAACTCATTACGTCTGTAACAACGGCGATTGGGGCGGCGGTGTCGAAACAAAATATGATTGGTATAACAACACAGATGCTGCAGCGATTGACTATTGTGTGAATCCGTATTCCTGCGTTTGCAGCTCGAATGAAGATGATGATACTTTCTGCGCGCCAGAAGGAGATTATTATCAGGCAGGCTGTACACTCACTGCAGATTTCTTCAAAGATGATCATTTCTGTGAAGCGATCAATCCGCAGGATACAAATGGTGATGGAATTATTGATGATGCAGATTCCAGCAGATGGACATCACGAACAAAATTCCTTGCGTTCCAGCTCATGGAGATTGCAAAAGACAAAGGAACAGATTACACCTTATTCTGTGATAATTATACAGACACCTTGAACAATTATGTCGATGTGAATGCGATTGCAGAAGACATCAACAGTTTCTGTATCCTAAGTCAAGATGATGCAGTGACCATTGGCGTCACGTTCAATAGCGATGATAATGAAAATCCAATGACAGTTGACGCAAATAATTTGTTGTTTGAAGGCTCAACTGCGTTCGTCAACCAAATTATAGATAATGATGATATTGATTTCAGCAGTTGTGACAATGCAATCAATGCAGATCAATCAATCTACCGTTTTGGCGCGTTCTTTAGTTGCAATGGCGCAACAACACAAGGATGGTATAATAATGTCATGAACGCATTTATTTATAGTAAGGAGGGGTTAACAGACTATAGCGGAACAATTCTTCCATATTCAGATACAGCAATAGGAGATGATCAAACCATCTTTGACGATAAGAAGAAAGAAATAACTGATTACATTGACAGCAATACGCTCGAAAATCCCGCAGGAGATGAGTTGAATAATGATGAAGCAAACTACTTCCAAGGATTCGATTATGTCGAAGATTACAATAAAATATACTACAGCGAAAATGCAGGAACAACGACAGTTGGCTTTGAGGATGTGAAATATCAGGAAGGGTATGGCAATAGATATTTCTTGGGGGTTGTCTATGATGGATTAAATATTGACTGCAATCAAGTCTATGCACCGTATGAAACAACGTGGACGATTTTCTGTGATAGCACTGCGGGAATTGTTCTTGAAAGATCGCCAACAGGTTCAGCATATTGGAATAGTTTAACAGCAGCAGTGCGAATGGGATAATTTTCTTAATAATAAACACCTGAATAGACAGAACAAAATCACACGAACTAGAAGTATTTTTCTCACGCACAAAACAAAGTTTGGGTAAAACTCGCTGCTTAAGGTATCTTCATGTCATTATTATTTTAAATTTATCTCATGAAATTTCCCAAAGAGATTATCGAAAAAATATATCCAAATAATGACATGCCTCGCCAAAGCGTTGCTGGTTCGTGTTGCGATGTCAGTGCGCGAATAGCTTTTTCTTGGTTCGTCTATTCCCTTTTTCCTGTTCTACAAAATTCTCATCGCAACACATATATAGATAAAAACAAGAAAAAGAAGCATGAGAGCAAAAAGATCGCAAATCACTGTCTTCATTGTTCTGGGCATTGTCATTTTCACAATTATTGGGTTGTTGTTCTATCTCAAAACATATGTCAAAAGCAAGCAATTTACAGAAGAGCAGCAGAAAACAACAGATGTCTTTAACGTGCAAGGAAAATATAGTACCTACATGCAATCCTGTTTAGATCAAACAGCAAAGCAGGCAGTTGCGTTAGTGGGAATGCAAGGCGGCGTGATCTATGACTACGAGGCCAATGGAACAAAACCATTTCTTGGTCCCAAAAAATATAGGTATGGGCAGTATGCGCTTCCGTTCGAACTTCCAAAGGAACTCAATGCGTATGATGGCAAAGAAGAAATTATCAATGTGAGTTATGGTATTTTTGCGCCAGACCTTTCATTAAACATTGAAGGGCATCCAAGTGTTCCAGATTATCCGTATGGAATAACAAAGCTCATCGAAGAACCAAGTGATATTGATTCCATCTACACGCAAAGTTTTGGAAATGTGCTGATCAATCCGCTTCCACCGTTGTGTGATTATTTTGGACCAAATTCTCCAGCACAAGAAGGAGCAGTCTTCTCTTGTGAAACCTATGATTCAAAAAGAAAAGCGGATAATGATAATATTCAAGAATATTTGCAGGCATACATCACGAATGCGTGGAAAGAGTGCATCTCACTCGACTCCCTGCCGGAATTTAAGAACAGCACGATGCGAACAGGGAATGTAACAGTAAAAGTGACGTTTGCGCCGACAAGTGTTGCAGTGGATGGCATCTATCCAATTGTAGGAGAAATTTCTGGAAAAGAAACAACGCTTTCGTTTGAGCAGTTTCACAGTACAGTAAATGTGAGGTTGCAGCAGATTCATGAGCTTGCAGAACGGATGATAAAAGCAGACACCAATAATATTTTCTTCAACATAGTCAGAGACGCGAATGAACTTGATGATTGTAAAGAGCTGGGAAAAGAAACAAAAGTGGTTACTTGCCTCAAAGAAGATATGCAAATCACAAAATATAGAGATGTGTGTCAAGCTGATTGTAAAAAATATGGGAAATTTGATGACATTGTTTTGATTCAGGATAATGCCTCCCCAATTAATGGCAAGCCGTTTGTGTTTGCGTTTGCGATGCAGAATAGATATCCTGCGCTTGATTATATTGCGCCAATGAGAGTGACAGTGCCAAACCCAGTTTCTTTTGAAGATAAAGATGTCAAAGGATATGATCCTGATGAAGATGATCACAATGAGTATGATTTCATGGACAATCGCTACATTTACGGGCAGTGGAAAGTGGATTACGATGAGCTTCCTGATGGGACAAAGATAAATGTAGGTGAAGTCAAAAATGGGTTTGTTGTTAATGGCAGAACCGCAATCTATTCACCAACAACACCAGAAGATGTAGGAACACATATAGTCCAGATCCAAATCTGTGATAATGAAGGATTGTGTGATTTCCAGAATGTGGAAGTGACAGTAGAGCCTGAATCGCCGTAAGTTATTTCATGAAAGAGATGATAAGAATCTCGCCAAGCAGCGTAAATAACGAACTCTCAAAAACTATATAAAACTCAAGAAGATAACAATCCTATGCGCGCAAGAACACATATTCTGTTTAGTGTTTTATGTCTTTTATTTTATGTTGATTATGTTGAAGTAAAACATATTCTTTTGTTTTCATTCCTGCTTTTCTTTGCAGCACTATTCCCAGACATTGATGAAGCAGGATCTGCTATTGGAAAGAAAACAAAACCTTTCTCTAACATTATCAATATCATATGCGGGCATCGCGGGGTCTTTCACAGTCTTTTGCTTCCGTCTGCAGCTGCGCTGACCCTGCTTTTTTTTCAGCAGACAGAAGCAGCAGTTGCTGTTTTCATAGGATATGTTTCGCATCTTGTCATGGACATGATTACTCCTGCGGGAATTTATCTTTTCTATCCATTCAGGTGGAAAATACGCGGTCCTATTCCTGTCAATTCTTTTTTTGAGAAAATGTTGTTCTGGACATTTATTGTCATTATCTCCATTAAACTGCTTGTTTTGTATTCTGCATTTGTGTAGCTCTGCTAGAAATCTGCTGTTCTAATTCTTGCGCATAGCTTGCTGCGTCTCGCCAGTCTGTGTCAATTTCATCTTTCACTGCCTGAATCCGTTGTTGATATTGCTGCGCTTCTTGTTGCGGAAGAGAGGATAATTGTTGTTCTGCTGCGATTAAGCGTTCTTCAATCACTTCTTTTATTGCAAGAAACAATGCTTCTTTTTTTGCAGGTCCTTTTTCTTCAAATGTCAGATATGCATAGCTTTCATACAATTCCTTTGCTTCTTCGTATTCAGGCTTTAATCGTTTGGCAATCTCTGGCGCTTCTTGGTCTAAATATTCATAATATTCTTTTACTGGCTGATAGATTTGATTTGCCTGCCATTGTTTAAGGAGTACAACAAGGGTGATTGCTGGAAAAAAATTAAAGAAGATTGCAAGCCCAGCGCCAATCCCTGGAAGCCAAAACTCTGCAAAAAAGTTATTCGCTTCTAAGAACAAAAAAGCAGCCCAGCCATTTCCAATTTTTTTTCTATAAAATAAAAAAATAGCAATGCTTGCCGCGGCATCTCCAAAGACAGGAAAAAGATCTGATGCCAATGCGTCTAGTCCATCAAGAGGAAGCGCGTATAGAAGCGCGCCAAAATAACTTCTAAGACTATATAAAATAGCGAGGAGAAGGAGAGCAACAATAATCCATGAACTGGGTTGCATGAGAAGCGTTCCAATGTTTATTGCCATGCATTATTTCTCTTTCTCAACTTTATTAATCTTTGCAGGAAAAATCTACGTCTGTGCCTTTTCCAGTTCCTGTTGCAATCGACTTATCTCTTCTTCAGGATTAATGTTCATTTCAATTTTATTCGCGACAAATTCAAGGCGTGCGAACATCTCATTTTTATTCACGCGGCCGCTTGCTTTGAGCATCTCACCAAGTAAATCTGTTTTCACTTTGTCAAATGCCTGCGGTGTTGTTCGATAGACAAGAATTTCTTCATCATTTTTCTTGAGAAGCTGCTGCATCTGCTGGCCAAAAAACACAACACGGATGTTGCCGCTTCCATCATCAAGATACACATTCATGACATAGCCATAATCTGGTTTTGTTAAGCCATGCTCAGGGCACTGAAATCCTACTTCTTGTTGTTTGATGCGTTTTCTGCAGACAGGACATCGCTCATAAAATTTTGGCTCAAATACTTGCACAATCGTTCCAAGAATTTCAACATTGACATCTGTTCCAGATAAATCTTTAATTGCTTTTCGAACAAAAAGAGGTTCTGCTACTTTCGCTGCAATGACTGTTTTTCCTTCAGGATTTCGAATTATTTTCGTTCTTTCATTAAGATGTACTTCAAGTGCCCCTCTATTTTCCCGAACATTCCCATCCTGAATCACGACAATATCATTTTCCTGCAAGGGATCCATCTCTTTTGTTTGTTCGTTCCAGCAGGTGACACGCATGGTGCCTGTTTCATCTGCAATCAGAAAAGAGCCGACTTTTCCCTTTCTCTCACCGGATTGAAAATCACGAACATCGTATTTTCGCATAACCTTCCCGAGGATTTCTCCTGTTTTCATGCCTGCGTACAAGTCGCGGATCTTCAATGCGAGTTGTGGTGCAGAAAGATCAATCTTGAGTTCATTTGCGAGAATGTGCGCAGCGCCTTCTTTGGAAATAAGGCCTGATAATTGCTCCATTTTTTGCTGAAGCTGTGCTTCTATTGCTTCTTCTGTCATGCCTGTTTTTGTTTTTATTTTTTCTAAAAGCACAGCATACGGAATTTTTATCATAAAAAGAGTGAATTATGCAGCATATAAAAAGGTGATTATTTTTTTGATTTGCGTTTGGAGATCTTTTTTTGTTCTGTCATTCATAAGAATAAAATCAGGAGCAGGTATTGTTTGTTGCTGCTGCATGACAAATCTCTGTTGTTTTTTTGTATATTTATTTTTGAGGCGTTGAGAAATAATTTTTTGGGGAGCTTGTATTTCAATCACAGTGGTGCATTTCTTTGCAAGACCAAGGGGAATAAGAAGCGCGCAATCAAGAACAAGGTGTTTTTGCGTCTGCATTTTCTTTGCGACTTCTTTTTTTAAGAGAGGATGCATGATTTTGTTGAGTGCCTGCAACTTTTTTGTATTGTTGAAGACAATGGCAGCAAGTTTTTTTCTTGAGATTTCTCCTGTTGTTTGGTCTTGTATGTGCGCGCCAAATCGGTGAAATAATCTTTTCTTTATTGCATGTTTTTTGAGCAAAGAATGGCCAAGTTGATCTACATTGATAATCTTCCATTTTTGCTTAGGAAAAAATGAAGCAGCAGTTGTTTTTCCAGATCCGATTGCTCCGGTGATTCCTATGATTATCTTTTTCCCCATAGGTTTCTTTTCTGGAGAGAAAAGTATATAAACCTTCCTTCCCGTAAAAATCGTCAGAAAAGGATGCGTTGGAATATGAAAAAAAAGAAAGGTGCATTTCATTTTTTCTTTATTCTTCTCTCTATTCTTTTGATATTCTCTTTTATTCAAGCGTCAGTATCTGCTGATCCAGTTGTTACTCCATCGGTGCTTGAAGATATTAACAACAACGGCTATGCTGATGTCATTGTTTTTGTTGAGGCAGTGCTTTCTCCTGAAACGCAGCAACTGTTAGAGCAGCAGCAGTTTACCACCCAAACCGATCATACTGCACTCCAAGAAATATTGAAAGATCAGAAAATAGCAATTCAGAAGCAGCAGCAAAACATTCTCAGAAAAATGGATGTGCGGAGTATTGATGGAACAACACAAACAGCGGAAGATGTTTCTCTTGATGCGCTTGAATCGAACAATGTCGATATTCTTCTTGAAGAAAAATATGAATATATTAACGCCTTCAGTGGAGTTTTGACACAAGATGGATATGAAATTCTCTCCCATGACACACATGTTCTTGCGATCTATCCAAACCAAGAACTACAACTTACTCTTGACACAGCAATTCCATTTATTCGTGGAACCTTTCCTGAAACAGTCTCCCTGAATGGAAACATGATCAACGGAAGCGGGATTGGGATTTGCGTGATTGATACAGGAGTAGACACCACACATCCTGATTTGCAGGGAAATATTATTGATCAGTATTGTTATTGTTCGCAAGGAAGCGGCTGTTGTCCGAATGGATTGAAAGAAGACAGTGCTGCAGAAGATGATAATGGGCATGGAACAGCAGTGATTGGAACAATCGTAAGTCACAATAGTGCATTTTCAGGGATTGCTCCAGGGGCGCAGATTATGGTAGTAAAAGCATTTAGCAGCAGCGGCAGTGCAACAACAGGAGATGTGCTTTCTGGAATCAACAAATGTCTTGAGCGTGCAACAGCAGACAATATTAAAATATTTAGTATGAGTTTTGGAGGCACAACATATATAGGAAATTGTGATAGTGATGCGCTTGCAGCAGTCACCAATGCGCTTGCAGCAGAAGGATTCTTTGTTGCAGCAGCGTCTGGAAATAATGGGGATAGCACAAAAATTAGTACGCCAGCATGCGCAAGCAATGTGACTTCTGTTGGTGCGGTGTATGATAATAGTAGTTCTGCTGTGGATACTGTTGCGAGTTTCAGCGATGCAAATAATGTTCTGAATATTCTCGCACCAGGAGTTGGGATTTGCACTGCAAAAGCAGCAAAAGATGGCAGCAGCAGCACGTGTTTTACTGCAGTAAGCGGGGGAAAATATAAATCCTATTCAGGAACGAGTTTTTCTGCGCCAATCGTTGCAGGAGCAGCGGCAGTGCTTGCGCAATACAAAATTCTTGAGTCAAAGATAGTGCTTGACCCGCTCACGCTTCGCTCATATCTGACGTTGTATGGTCAGCCAGTTCTTGACGCAAGAAATGGCATCACGTATCCTCGGCTTGATTTACAAAATAGTTTGGTTCATATTGATGCCACTGCTCCAAGCGTGCAATTTGCAGCTGAAACTCCTGCAAACAACACCATTGCGCATTGGAATGTCACAGTGAATGTGACAGTGAAAGATGCAGTGAATGAGATTGTGCTTTGTAAATTCTCGAGTAATGGAACAAACACGACAATGGTTATGGCAGGATCAGGAAGAATAGTTTCCTGCACATCCTCTTTTATCCCGACAGAATCGATGAAGTATGTCGTTTATGCAATGGATGCGAATGGAAATGTTGGAGTGAGTGAAGAACGCACGCTTCGAACAGAAAATCATGTACCAATAATTATTGCTTCTCCCCAAGAAGGAGTGATTGATATTAATATTCCTGAAAATCAAACATTTGTGCTGAATGCAACAGATGCAGATGGTGATGCAATAGTGTATTCTTGGATATTAGATACTGCTCTTGTTTCTTCTGATGCATCATATGCATTTATCTCTTCTCTTTTTACAATAGGGATACACACCCTTAGTGCAATAGCAAATGATGGGTTTGACAATAGTTCAGTCTCTTGGAATATTTCTGTGATTATGCCTACTGCGCCAATCGCCACAAACGTGGCAGTTATTCCTTCCGTGCTGACACGCATGGATAATGCAACCTGTTCCTATGTGTATAGTGATCCAAACAATGATGCTGAAAATGGAACAAGCATATTCTGGTATATGAATGGAACACTTCAGGAAAATCTCAGCAATCAAACAACAATTTCAGATACGTTGTTCCATGTTAGCGAATCTTGGCAGTGTGCTGTGCTTCCTTCTGATGGGAACAATACTGGAAATACTTTTTTCTCTTCTGCTATTTCTGTTGTTAATTATGCCCCTGTTCTTTCATTTGCGAATGTTACTGTCAATGAAACTGAACCTGTTGTACTCTCTATAACTGCAAATGATAGTGAAGGAGATCCACTTATTCTTACAATCAATGATTCTCGGTTTACATTTGTCAATGAAGCCTATGTTTTTGACACTACCCTAAACTCTTCAAGTGTTTTTTCAGTTGAGATAACTGCGACTGATGGTTATGATACTGTTTATGCACTTGCTTTTATAACAATTATTGATGCTGTTGATCATGATGAAGATGGTATTCCAGATTTCAGTGATGCTGATGATGATGGAGATGGTATTGCTGACGATGTTGATGTTGTTGCGGGAAATGCAACTTTTGTGAATCTTTCTTCAACAATAGTTCTCTTTGATGGGAAGGAAACACAACCAAATAATTCTGAGAATCTTGTTATTGTTTCTTTTGTCAATGGAAACAAAACACTTGTCGAGTTTCCCTATAATTTTTCAGAACATACTCTCTCTCTCTACAATGTGGAGATTTTGAATCAAAGCAGCACCAACGGAAATATAGTAGTGCAAAATTTGAATATTACAACAACTAAAACTGTTTTTATTTCACAAACAAATGCAAGTGCGACAGGCGTTTGTGTTCTTGATGCAGAAACTGCTTCGCTTTCTCTAATGACTTCCTCATGTAAAGGAACTGCGGAATATTTTGTGCCATGCAATGGAACAGCAACTGCAGGATACAGCTGTACTTCAATAGGAGGAATGTATAAAATTAGAGGGTTGCATCATTCAGCAGTAGAACAAAAATGTGTGGACGCAGATGGAGATGGCTATGGAAACGGCTGCACCGCTGGAATTGATTGTGATGATTCTCGTGCAGCAGTGCATCCAGGTGCAGCAGAGATTGCGGATAATGGGATTGATGATAATTGTGATGGGGTAAGTGCCACAACGCCAGCTACGCCTCTTGAAGAAACGCTTCCAAAAACTGTTGCAGCAGCAGGAGGCGGTGGTGGAGGCGGCGGTCCAAGCTTTCCTGAAGATACAGCAACAGAGGCAGTTCCAGAATCAAATAAAGAAGATACTTCTTCAAAAAGAGAAAAGAAAACAGAAACAACTCCTCCATCAGCTTCTGAGCAAACAACAGCAGAGACGAAAGCAGCGCCTCAAGGAACAACTCTTCCGCAGAAAATATTCCAATTAACAGGCGCAGCAGTGAGTGATTTGGGAAATGGGGAAGTTACAGCAAAATCAGGAACACTGCTTGGTATACTTATTTTTGTTTTCGTTGGACTTGGTATAGGAAGCTACGTAATTCGCAAAAGTAAAAAAGTTGACAAGCCAAAAAAAGAAAACAAAGAACTTCGCGAGTATTTTAGTGATTTAGGAGAAGGGTTTAAGGATTTCTTTAGAAAATAAAAAATCACAATCAAAGCAAGCTCAGGTGTGTTTACTCGACGAGTGATTTTTTATTTTCGGGAACCAAGAAAAGCAAACACAGGCACCAGCAACGCCACTGTATCTTTATGTAATTATTTTTTAGATATTCAAAGACATTTTCAAAGAATAATTCTTAGAAAAAGTATCAAAAAATAAATAAAAATTATAGACCTTGCCAAAGCCTTTGTCGGTTCGTGTTTTTGCGTTGCTGTTTCGTGTATAGAGAATTTTGCAAAATTAATGATTTACTTTCAAAAAATCCTTGACAAATATCACACTGGCATTCTTATACGCTTTACTTTGTTCTTCAACTTTTGTTTTCAGTTCAGCGTTTGTGATAAGGCAAAGCATGTGGTCAAATGTTGCACATTTCTCAATATTCGCCAAAATATCAGACTTCCCAGTCTCTATTTCAATCGCGATATTTTCATTATCTTTCTCTACAACAATATC
>JACRKI010000148.1 GCA_016215305.1 Candidatus Woesearchaeota archaeon
GAACATGCACTAAGAAGGGAAATCAAAGAAGAAACAAATCTTGAGCTTGAAGAAATTCAATTTCTTACTGTTCTTGAAAATATATTTGATCCTGTTTTTGTCAAGAAAAAACATTTTATCCATATCAACTTTACTGCGAAAGCAAAAAATCCAAGCAGTGTTCTTCTTAACGAAGAAGCAACAGCATACAAATGGGCAGCTATTGAAGAAACAGAAAAAATGGATATTGAACCATACACGAAAAAACTTATTTCTTTCTACAAAAAAAAACAAAAAGAGTAAATATTTTCTTCCAAAGTATTGAAATTATTCATTAAAATTCTTCATGAGCGAAGCGAATGCAAGAATTTTATCCAGTATACAAAAAACCATACCCCTCCGAAATATTTATATACTGACATAGCTTTATTCGTAAATATGGTACTATTATTTGACCAGTTTAATATGCCAGAAGATATTTATGAAATCATGTTCGCGACCAAGCAGCAGGTGATTGTCGCGAAGCTTCTGATTCAAAATATGAAAGAGCATGATGGCATTTTAACAAAAACTGCGATGTCGATGTTTGCCACCCATTTGCACGACGGTGAAGTGATTGCGGAAATAGATGATCCGGTGTTCAAAGGAAAGCAAATCAAATTGAGTTATAACAAGCGGCAATTTTATGACAGAATTCTGACGCCGATGAAAAGCATGGGCTTGATTGATTATGATTTATACAAAAAGCATTACAAATTGTCTGACAAGTTCAACAAGGCAATGATAAAAGTGGGAATTCTTTGGATGCAGGAATTAAGACGTCCGCCGCAGCAGTTTGCGTTGAAAAAAGAAGACATCATGAATTTGAAAGAAGGAAGCGAATGAGAGTTTTTTTGATTTTTTGAATCTTGAAATGTAGTGATTTGTGATATAAGGAAACTATTCTAATGAAATGCCACAAAATATTCTATCTTCGTTTTCTTTTATTGCGTAAATAGCGAGCGCGAGATCGAATCTTATTTTTCTTCAAAGATTTTCTTCTGGAAAATCTTTTTTGTTTCTGTTTCTTTCTTTTCTTGGATTTTGGAATGATCCGTTTAACAGAAGAAGATTTTATTGGAGAGGACAGCAAAAAGAGAGGATTTGAGGAATGAGAAGGCAGAAGAAGAGAATGTGAAGGTTCAGGTTTATGTTCAGGAACAGTCTCTTTGATTTGATTTTTTATTTGAATCTTTTTTCGTTTTTTCTGATAGAGAGAAAGAATTATGACAAACAAGACAAATAAAACAAGAAGACCAACTGCAATAACTATCCATCGCTGTGTTTCAGAAAGCCCTTCTGGCGGAGCAACCAACGCAACTTCCCCGCTATCTACCTGCTGCTGAACAAATGCGCGCGTTTCATCTGTGGGATGAAGATAGGTTGTGGTAAATATTGCATGATATTTATGAGATGCTTCATCGTAGACAATTTTGGAAAGCGTGACTCGCAGATCAGCAATATCATCACCATCAGTATCCACATCGACATTTTCTCCGACATGAAGTGTTGTTTCTTCCTGAGCATGAATAACAACTCCTCCAGTGAGTTGATTAGAAGAAACAGAACTGCCAATAATAATGATTGCGCTTGTTTCAGTCACTGTAAGAACAGTCATTTCTGAAACGCCAGTAGTTGGAGATAAGGAAAGAGAAGATCCCGCGGAAAGTTCTATTGCGACAGAAATTTGAGCAGCTTGAGATGCACTTGTTTGTTCTGAAGAAGCTTGTTGTTCGCGGGTAGTTTCTGAGGAAGCTTCTTGTGGGGAAGAACTTTCTGCTGGAGAGGATGAACTTGATTCTGCACCAGAACTAGAACCGCCTCCTCTTGATTTAGGAATGTTTCCTCCTTCTGATGATGTTTGTGAACTGGATTCTGAACTGCTTGAAGAACTGCTTGAAGAACTGCTTGAAGAAGAAGTATCTTGTAAAGAAAGATCTGGTCCGGGATTTCCAGTAACAGCACTCGCTGCATCTGAGTAAGAAGAAGAGATTCCAGAACCGCCAGAGGATATTCTTCCAGAAACACTGCTGTCAGAAGATGTCCCCCGTACAGCTGTTGCGCTCATTCCGCCATTCTTTGCAGAGACAGAACCATCGCTTGATGATCCTTCTATTGCATGAACAGAAGAGAGAAGAAGAAAAAAACTACAAAGAAGAATAAGAATATGCAGCAATATTTTTTGTTTCATAGTACCCCATTGTTCCATTACCTTATGTTGATTATGATTGTGTTCCAACAATTGTTCCGACGGTGTTGCAGTTTGATGGCGCGGCGTTTGCAGTCTTTAAGACGCCAGTATCGTTAAAATAGAGATAATAAAGACTGCCATTTGTACTGTATAACGCTATTTGAGCACATTGTCCAGCATTAGGACCAGCGTTTGCAATTGCTACTAGCCCTCCGGCAGTGATATTAACTAACCCTTTGACAGAGAATTCATAATTAGGAGAGTTTGCGTTAAAGCTTATCCAATCAGTTGCTGATCCTGCAAAAAGACCACCTCCAGAAATGTTTAACGCGTCATCTGCATCTGCATTCAAAATAGTCACTGTGCCATTTGTTCGAAGTGCTTCACTCGCGCCGCTGATATTAAAACCATTATTGATGTTGAACGCGGGAGCAAGAGACGGATTCTGAATGCTGACACTTCCATTCGTAATCAACGCTTCATTTGTTCCGCTGATGTTAAACCCATTATTCAAAGTAAATGCAGGAGCCAATGATGGATTTTGGATACTGACACTTCCATTGGTGATCAACGCTTCATTTGCTCCGCTGATGTTGAAACCAAAATTGACAGTAAATGCGGGAATAGTAGCTGATGTATAATTCTGCACGCTTAACTGACCTCGCGCAACAAGTCCACCTGCAGTGATGTTTAATACATCGTCGGTATCAGAACCAGTGATTGTTACTGCTCCAGGACCTGCATGACCAACCGCAAATGCAGGACTCCCTGCAGTTCCTACGCGAAGTGGTCCTCCTGTTATAAATGCGCCAGTGACGTTCAAAGCATCATCTGAGTCTGCATTACTGATTGCTGTTCTTGTAGTTATAATTCCTGCACCACTAATTCTAAACGCGCCATTATTAGGTGCACCGCCTGCTACTGTTAATCCACCATTACTAACGTTTAATGCATCATCTGTATCAGTATTTGTCAAGGTTGTTATGCCTGCTATTGTAACTGTGCCATTTGTACTCAACGCTTCATCTGCGCCGCTGATATTAAATCCATAATTGACAGTGCATGCTGGAATTGTTGTGGACGTATAATTTTGGATACCTAATTGGCCGCGAAAATTGCCTCCGCCATTACTAACGTTCAATGCATCATCTGCGTCAGTATTTGTTAATGTTGTTGCTCCTGCTATTGTTACTGTCCCATTTGTTTTAAGTGATTCATCTGCGCCGCTGATATTGAATCCATTATTTATGTTGAACGCAGGAGCTAATGATGGATTGTTGATCGTGATACTGCCATTTGTATTCAACGCTTCACTTGCGCCGCTGATATTGAATCCTTTGTTCAAAGTAAATGCAGGAGAAACAATACTTTCGATTGTGATAGTTCCATTTGTTTTGAGTGCTTCATTCGTCCCACTGATATTGAATCCATTGTTAATATTCAACGCAGGAGCTAATGAAGGATTCTGAATGCTGACACTTCCATTGGTGATCAATGCTTCACTTGCGCCACTGATATTGAATCCATTCGCGATAGTGAAAATGGAAGCAAGAGTGGGATTCACTAAAGTGATACTTCCATTCGTAGAAACTGCGCTTGTACTCGAAGTCACATTAA
>JACRKI010000149.1 GCA_016215305.1 Candidatus Woesearchaeota archaeon
CTGTTTGGCTTTGCCTGCTCTTTTCTTCGAACATCTGCAACCAATAATTGTCTGTCATATTCGAGGAACGTGGTTTTCAACGCTGCACTATTTGTATGCGCAACAAGTGCTCTCGCAATTGCAAGCCGCGCTGCATCTGCCTGACTCGTCGCGCCGCCGCCCATTGCTTTCACATCAATATCAACATCCTGCGCAAGCTTGTCTGCCAAGAGTAACGGTTCCATCATTCGCATGCGAACCATTTCTGGCATCACTGAGGAAAGGATTTTATTATTGAAAAGAACAGTTCCTTTTCCCGGACGAAGTGTCGCGCGCGCAATCGCACGTTTTCTTTTTCCTGAAGTCTGTATTGTTTTACTCATTGTGATTCACCAACTCGTTTTGCACCGAGTGCTTTGGAAATTTCCCTGATCTGAATATATTTCAAATTTGGCACATCGGAAATCTGCGCATTTTCAAGTGTGATTGCTTTCTGATCCTGAAATTCAATTGGAACACCAATATAACACATAATTCTCTGATACGCAGATTTGCCTTATGGCTGCTTGTGCGGCAACATCCCCCTTATCATTCGTCTCACTAAGCGGTCTGGTTGTCTGTGATAAAACGGACCAGTTGCCCACGTTCCAATAGATCGTTTTCGTTTGTACTCATTCAAGATATGCTCTTTGCTTCCTGTAATAAATGCTTTTTCACAGTTTACAATAGCAATTTCTTCGCCGAGCAATGCCTGCTTTGCTGCAAACGTCGCAAAACGACCGACAATGAGATTTGTTGCGTCAATTATTATCATGTTCTCAACCTATAATGCGCACTTCTTTCCCTTTTGGATTCTTTTCGAGAAGCTCCAACAAGGATTGCGCTTTTCCTTTTGCATTTTCAATCTTTTCTTTTGCTTCTCTTGAGAAGCGATATGCCGCGATGGTGATTGGCTGTGTTAATTCCCCTGCTGCAAGCACTTTGCCTGGAACAACTACCACTTCATTCTTTTGCGCATACCGATTGATCTTGGAAAGATTCACAATACATCGCTTTGCAGTACTTCCTGCAAGCTCTGCTGCAATGACTTTCCACACGCCGACTCCTTCTTTTGCAGAGGTATGCCTGAGCGTTTCAATCAGTTTTTGCAATTCTGGATTTGCTTTTTTTTCATACATAAAAAAATTCCCACATTCGTGCTTCGCACTCATGGAGAATTTTTCAACTCCTTATTTTGTGTTTATTTATTCTTTTTTTTCTGTTTTTGTGAAATTTTTCAGATTCTGTGAACGTGAAAAATTTTATTTTGACAATAAAAAATCCCAATCGAAGCAAGCTCCGGGGTATTTACTTGACGAGGGATTCATTTCGAAATTCCATTAATAATTAAAATTGCGGAATTTCGTAATGCATTACGAAGCTTTGCTTCGAAATGTTTAAGCCTCGAACTGGGTTCGATAATCGCAGCAAGCTGCGGGGTATCAGACCCAGTTCGAGCAATGAAATGAGGAGGACGTGATTCGAACACGCGCACCCACTAAGGGACTAGCCCCTCAAGCTAGCGCATTTGACCAGGCTCTGCCACCTCCTCATTAGAGAGGAACCTGTTCCATGAACTGTACTATTGCAGTTCTTTTACTGCACCTTCCAAGGCATCAAGCTCTTCATCAAAGAGCTCAATTGCTTTCTGCACCATTGCTTTTGCGTCAAGCTGCCCCCATGCTTCCACATGAAAGATGATGTTCTTGTCGTTATATTCGACTTTGATCACCTCATCATTGACTCCATCCACTGCATCGACGAGATTGTTATCCAAGATTGCTGCTTTGTCGATCTTGCCGCTCTTGTCGAAAATTTGTGCTGGATACAAATGCTTGACACTTTCCAATTGATCACTTTTTGGATTGATCGTGAGTGTTGGTTCGTAGCTGTACCAAACATGGCCTGCACTCCATTTTGTATGTTCCTTTCCTTTGCCGAGGATTGCAGTCGCACTCAATTCCAATTCCTGTCCTTTGAGCAAGATGCAAATCGGCATTTCCGGATATACTGGAACAATTTTTGAGTCTTTTCCTTTCAACGCAGACGCATACACGGTGCATGGTCCTTTTGCTTTCAACGTAAAAATTGCTTCGCACGCTGCTGCTCCATCATCTTCTGGACCTTTTTTCACGCGATATGATTTCAAGTCAGTAGTCAGTGGAATTAATCCTAAACGATGCGCGACTGTTTCGTCGTACATCGCGGAACTGTTTTTTGTAAACTCCACATCTTCAATTGCCATTGTTGGCACTTCCTGCATCATAAATCTGCGCAGTGTATTTGCATACGCTGGTGTTGTGCCTCTCACCATGAAAGACATGGACAACTTGTCCTTTGCTTTTTCTAAGATGCGAATTTCCATTTTCTTTTCCTATACTCGGCGTCCTCTCTTTCCACCTTTCTTTCGACAGGTATCATGAGGAACTGGAGTAACATCTTGAATAATCCCAATGCGAAGACCCATTCTTGAAAGCGCACGAACTGCTGCCTGCGCTCCTGGTCCTGGATTGTGCGGCCCATTATGTCCGCCTGGTGCCTTAATCTTGACGTGAATTGCGTTGATTCCTTTTTCAAACGCAACCTCTGCTGCTTTTTTTGCCGCAGCCATTGCTGCTGTTGGCGAACTTTCCATTCTGTGCGCTTTGACGACTTGACCACCGCTTGTTCGCGCAATTGATTCTGAACCTGTGATATCCGTAATATGAATAATTGTGTTGTTGTAGGATGAATAGATATGACAAATTCCCCATCGAAGCGGTCCTCTTCGCCTTTCCATTTGCGGTTGTTCTACAACTTCTTGTTCTGCCATGTTGTTTCACTTACTTTTTTGGTTGTGATTTTTTCACACGTTCTGGATGATCTTCTTTGAAAAATCCTGAAGACGTCGCAAACGCAACTGTTGCTTCTTCTTCCAATGACACCAGATAACTCGGAGAACTTATTTTTTTGTCTCCCACGATGACGTGCTTGTGCGTGATCATTTGTCGTGCTTGTTTGACTGTTGCTGCCAATCCTTTTTTCAACACAATTGTTTGCAAGCGTCTACTCATAACATCTTTTAATGTTAATCCAAGGATTTGATCAATAGTTGCTTCTGCTCCCACAAATCCATATTTTTGCAAACGCTTGATCAGATTTTGTTTTTCAAGCAACGCTTGCTTTGTGGCTGCAGTAATGAGTTTTTTCGCCTGACCCGTGAAGCTTCTTAATGTTGCTTCCATTTTCCAGATTTCTTTCTTGTTTTTGACGCCAAATTCTTTTACAATAATCTTTTCGGCATCAATACGCGCCCGCTGCCATGGATGGCTCGGAGGGCTGTGTTTTTTTCTGATTTTTTTTGGATCTCCCATTGAACATCACTACTTCTTCTTGTCTTCTGCCGGCGCTTTTGCAGCCGCAGATTTCATAACGCCCACAGTTTTCCCTTTATTCTTTCTAAAGTTGGAACGCATTTTCTGACCCCTTGTTGGCAAGCCTAGCGCGTGTCTGAGTCCCCTGTAGGATTTTATTTTTTTCAATCTTCGGACATCATTATCCTGAATGAATTTAATATTTGGACCGAGAAGGTGTTGGTTTTCGCCTGTTTCATAATCTCGTTGTCTGTTCAAGAACCATGCTGGAACGCCATGCTTTGCTGGATTTGTAATGACTGCTTCTATTGCCGCAACTTCTTTATCAGATAATTCTCCTGCCTTGCGCATAGGATTGATTTTTGCTAATGCGCACGCCATATTTGCGAAGCTGAATCCTACCCCCCTAATGCTGAGCATTGCGAAGCCAATAGGTTTACTTCCTTTCAAGTCTGTGTTTGCCACTCGAACAAGATATTTTAATTCTGCCATAAAAAAAATTCTCGCATTCGACACTTGTGTGTCTCATGAAGAATTTTTCATCCTCCATAGTTTTGTGAAAATAAATTTTAAATTCCTTATCGAGAAGTTGCATCAGAAAGAGAAAAAATCATTGCGATGAATGTACTTTTCTCCCTCAGGCGCTCTTTCGAACTCGGGAATAGTGTTTTAGAAATTAGAGGTTGTTTATAAAGGTTTGTTTCTTTTTGAAACTACTTTTTAGGAGTAAAATATATAAATGACTGAGGGGTTCTCTATTTATTGGAGGAAGATACTATGGTTTTAACAACAGAAGAAAGAGAAACATTGAACGATCGAGTTCACAATTTATTTCAAAGAATTTCAAGAATACGAGTTCCCGGAGTATATAGAATCGCTCAATCAGAATCTTTACTACTTTATCACCCTCATGGAAAAGATGGATTTGGTAATCCGAGCCATGCGAAAGATGGAATTGAGTATGGAATTGAGTTTGATCTTGAACAAGACACTCAAAATCCTTTTTGTACAGAACAAATTACAATAAGAAGATATGGACGCACTTACCTTATTTCTGTTGATACTCCAAGTAGGATTGTTACACATGTTGACAAACTTCCCAATGATGGAGTTCCGTGAGTAGAAGTCTCTTTTGATTTCGAAAGAAGTCGTTTAAATGCACATTATGATGACGAGCACTATATTGCTCTAAAAACAAGATGTCCTGCCCGAGTTCGAGATCAAGTCTACCATCAGGGTATTGGGCTTTTCAATTATGGAATTGCGACACTTGGACTTGCGTCTTACAAAGAAATGGATCTTACTGCAAAAAGCGGTTTGAGACGGTAGAAGTTATTCTTGAACCATTAGGATTATCTTTTGGAATGAAATTAGGATATAAACAACCAGAAGAAAAATAAATTTCTTTTTTTGAAAAGTTTTTGAATCAAATACACGTTAGCATAATCCATTAATCTCTTCTTTCACAGCATCATATTTTGCATCGAAGTGCTCAAGCTGACGTAAATAAAGTTCGTTAAAATCCGTGAGATTATTATTCACAACATTAACACCCTCAATATCTTTTTGTGCATTCAGGTTTACTTGCATCTCTTCAAGAGAACTGTGATCTTGTTTAACAGTATTGTTAACATACTCATTCATTTTTTCTACGGAAGACTCAACACTAAATACATCAGTATTTGCTGTTCCTGCTAAATCACATTCATTTCTTTTATTGTTAAAATCACTCTCAAGCTTAACTCCACGCAATGACTCGTGAAATTCAACAGAATCAACTTCAGTTCTCCATCGTTGCAATGATGCGTTTACCTGCTCTAATAATTCTTTTAGTTTTTCTGGATACAAAACATTATTCAAAATATCATTCGCTTGGTGATCAAGAGCATTCCAATCATACCCCTCTAAAACTATAATTAGGGGGAAAAATCCCATTGATTTTTCTTCCATCAATATTAATCCATCATTTCTAAAACAAACAAATTCTTTTAAAAACATAAGAATATAACAGTGAAGTCCTTCTTGACTTGTAAAATTTAAAACACCACCGGTATTTTCTGCATTTGATATTTTAGGTACATAATCACCTAATTCTATTTTCAATTGTTGATCTAGTGCCTCTGGTTTTTGATCGCAAGAAAACATAGGAATATCAGTATTTTCAGTATTTGTAAATTCGCACCTCTGCCAACCATTTGATGCAGTATACTTATCAAATTGTAGGCTTGATTCTCCTTCCCCCCCAGGATTTTTTCGTAAGATCAAATGAAGTTACTTCATTATTTGCTATTTTCTCAGAAAGATTTATTTCTGTTGAAAATCCTCCTGTTGACCAAATAATATTATACGTTTCTTCATAATCCTCAACAGGTGTTGCAAGATATTGCTCCAACTCTGCTCGTGCATCTTGTGTTGTCGAACTTTTGTTGTACATAAATAATAAAATTCCAACTATTGCAATAATGAGTACAATAAAAAGAATGTATTGCTTTGTTTTTTGAGATTTTTTCATCATGTTGTGTCGTCTCAACTTAAAGTATATAAAATTATGTATTTATTTAGAGGAAGAACACGAACCAGTAAAGGCTCTGGCAAACACAATAATTATTATTTTA
>JACRKI010000145.1 GCA_016215305.1 Candidatus Woesearchaeota archaeon
CCAGTGATTTTACGATCACTAACAAAAATGATGATTATGTTCGCATTGTCGCGTTTTTAGATCAGAGAACGCTTTCCCAATCATCCATTTCTGCTGTTTTGGGCGACAATAGCGGTTCTGACAAAAAATGGGATATTCTTTATGTCTCTGGAAATGAAGATAGCGGCGCACTTCATTTTTCTGACGGAGATGTCTCGTATGTTGGACTGCCACTGCTTCTTGGAGGAGTATTTTCCGCAGACAAGAATTTTTACAGCTGCAACGTCAAGAAAGCAGGATTGCAAGGAAAAATTATCAGCAGTGTGTATTTGGATCGGACTACTGCACTTTATGATGCTTTTTCTTCTTCTGATAAATCATACTGCAATTATTATTATGGAGATGATGTGCAGACTGCAATCAAGAATATTCGTGATGGCGTACAAAATATTTTAGATGGATCAAGCGCGCTTGCTGATCCTGTCAATCTGCTTCAAGCAAACAACAAATATGCGGTCATTAAAAATTGTCCACGGGTGTATTAAATTCTCGCATTCGGCACTTCGTGCCTCATGGAGAATTTAATGGAAAAAAAATAACGGGAAAAAAATGAAAGCTAAAAAAAAGAGAACAAGTCTAAGAAAAGGGCAGCTTAAAACAGGAGAAACTATTATTGTCATGATTATTTTCTTTATTCTTCTTGCCATGGGCATGGTTTTTTACGCAAAGATTCAAACCTATACCTCTGCACAAAAGAAACAAGAGGTGCAATCTCTTGATGCAATCTCTTTGGAACAACGCATCAGACATTTAAGCGAAATTGCCTGCAGCACAGATGGAACTATTGTTTTTGACTGCTATGACCTTGAAAAAATTAAAGCATTGCAGCAAGTTGTTCTTGATTATCCCCTTTATTATAGCAGTGCAGTCTTTCAACATTCAAAGATAACCATTACTTCTGTCTATCCTGTTTCTGCGGAGATTATTCTTTATGATTCTGGTGCTTCTGAGACGAGTACAGGAAGTCAACCGTACCGAACTCCTGTCACGCTTTATGATCCTGTAAGCACTACCTACAGTTTTGGCTATATCACTGTTGAGGTGTATACAACATGAGCACTTCGCTTCGAGCTAAGAAAAGCCAGACTGAAATTATGGGGCTTATGATTATTGTGATTATCCTTTCTCTTGCATTGCTTTTTGTGTTCAAAGTAGTGTTTCTCAAAAAAACAACAGACGTTGGACAAACCTATGAAGTAAGCAAGACACCAGAAGCATTTGTCAGCACCCTGCTTCAGACATCTTCTGGATGCACTTCTGATAGCACCATCGGAACTCTCCTTATAGATTGCGCAAAGAATCCGTTTTCTCATGGCACCATCACTTGCACTGATGGACGGAGCTCCTGCGAATTTGCCAATCAAACCATTACGCTCATTTTGCAGCAGACCATTGACCTATGGGGATATCAAAGCACCGGTTATGAATTTGTTGCAATTGCCCCGCCTAATCAAGAAATTGTCTATTATGCAAGCGGAAATCTCTCTGCTTCCCTAAGCGGAGAAACCACTCCTTTTGTTTTGCGATTATATCCAAGCCAAGAATATCTGAATATTTATCTTTGTTTGGGCGGATGTGGGTTGAGTTAAAGTCTGGAGTTGTAGTGAGAATTTTGAATAACTCATCAAAAAAACGCATAATTCCAGATAGAAGAGTAATCTTTAAATAGAATAAAGATGATGAAAGACATAAAGAGGTGTATCATATGAAATTTTTCAAAAAAGGACAGGGAATGTCTATTAACGTGATTATTATTGCAGTACTTGCACTATTGGTCTTAGTTGTACTCGCATTTATTTTTACCGGGAAGATCGGGAAGTTTAGTTCCACGACTGCAGACTGCACAAAAATAGCAGGCGGCAAATGCGAAATTGACTGCTCTTATTTAGGAAACAGTTATGTGCAGGATAGTTCCCGAGTTTGTTTAGATAGAAACGGAGACGTTGATACAACAGAGGTCTGCTGCGTTGGGGTTGCTGGTTAATTTTTTATTTTCTTTATTTTATCTCATACACGAACTTACTGACTTATTCTCACGCACTAGCACCGCCTGGCGAACACAATAATTATTTTGAATTATTTCTTCAATAATTTTTCTTTGAAGCATTCTTTCTATAATTAATTTATTTCAAATTAAAAAATAATAATTACATGCCTCGCCAGAGCCTCTTTCGGTTCGTGAGTTTATTTTCCTAGTGCGTGTGTTGCGTTGCGAGTTCGTGTTTTTTATCTTTCTTGTACCTGTGTTTTATGTACCAGATGATTCTTTCCTTTGTGCGAAACTTTATATACTCTTTCTGCTCGAAAATCACTATGAAAAAAATGAAACTCTTTTGGAACAAAAAAGCACTCAGCGAAGAACAGATTGTTGTGATGATCTTGTTTATTATTGCATTGTTGCTATTGCTCTGGATAGCGAAGAAAAAACTCGGAAGCATCTTGGGGTTTTGAAGATGATTCCTTCTCTTACAAAAAATAAAAAAGGGATTGCGGATAAACAATTACTTTATCTTTTGATTGGTGTTGTTGTTTTTTTCACCCTTTTCTTTGTGAGCGTTGAGGTTGCAAAAAAAATGTACCATGGCGCAGATACCACTACTTGTGCAGCAAGTGTTTTAGTTGCACAACAAACTGGAAATATTGTCAGCATCGAATGTCCTAGAAATGAACTTACTTTTTCTAAAGAAGGATATACCATTCATGGAAAATCATATTCTTACTTCAAAAAAGATGCTGAAGAATTCTCGTCCAACGCAAATAAAGTTATTGCAACTGAAATGAAAAACTGCTGGGATCAATTTGGAAAAGGAAAGATCAACATTTTTGGAACTGCCCTTCCTGTTATTGGCAGCATAAGCACTGCAAGCTCCCCGGGAAGCTGCCTCATTTGTGATTCGGTTTCTTTTGACGACAGTGTCCCTCAAGATAATCTTCAGCTCCTTTCTTATCTTCAAAATACAGACATGCCTCTCGGATCATCTTTTGGAGAGCAAATAACTTATTATGACTATCTTCACGCCTCTTACCAAGCAGTTTCAGGAACAACAGTCTTAGGAATGGAAAATCCCTCCAGCCCATATATTCCTGACAGTGGAACTCTTTCTCCTTCAAAACAATATACCCTTCTTTATGATACCATCCAAAGCAACTATTATCTTATGCTTATCCCAAGCACTGAAATTTCAAAAGTATGCATGACTATTCATAATTAAGGAGAGAATAATGCAAAAATATCAGAACAAAAAAGCAGCAGCACAACTTGAATTTTTAATAGCGCTCATTCTCCTTCTTGTTATTACATTTATCATCATCTATTTTTTTGACAAAACCGCGGAAGTTGCTGAAAAGGCAAATATTGCAACCACCTGCAGAAGCACGATTGAACTGAACGCAATTGGTCATATCTCTGGCATGCAACTCTATGACGCTGTCAAATGTCCTGTCGAATACACAAAAATTGATGAAACTGATCCTGACAAATTGAAGAAAACAGTTGCTGATTCTCTTGCAAGCTGCTGGTACAGAATGGGTCAAGGACAATATGAAGTTTTTCCCACTCCTGTTATGACAAAAAAACAATACTGCGTGATATGCAATGTTCTCGAATTTAATCAGGAACAAAAAATTACTGGCGTTGTTTCCTACATGAATCAAAATCATGTTCCTGTTCTTTATACCAATGGAGAAACTATTTCCTATACTGATTATCTACAAAACTTTCATTCTGATCCCAGCATTGCATTACTCTATACGCAAGAAACACGAGACACACTTGACACCAAAGATCCGTACGCAACCATCTTTTTATATGGCAAGAAAGGATACATCAACAGATTTTGGGGAGGAGTGACTGGCGCAGGAACTGGATTTGCAACTGGCGCAATTTTAATTATGAGCGGGGTTGGCGCTCCTGCCGGCATTTTTATCGCGGGAACAACTGTTGTTGGCACTATTGCAGGCGTTGGCCTCGGCAGTTCCAAAACTGCTGACTGGGAAAGCGCTGTTGGCGTGTATCCTTATACTACTTCATCTCTTGATAGTCTTGGCTGCGAGGTCTTGCCTGCAGAACAACAAAATACATGATCATAAGAGCGGGTAAAAATTTATAAACAACTGTTCATTTTATTGAACATATGTTTAAAGAAATGAACAACTTGGTGCTGTTTTTAGAAAATCCGAACAAATCATATAATGTTCGCGAAGTTGCATCTTTATTGAAAATTTCTCCTGCAACTGCAAGCAAATATCTTCAATCTTTTATGAAGAAAGGATTATTGAAGTACCATCAAGAAAGAATGCTTGATCTGTATCAAGCAAATGTCGAAAATCCTCCATATAGAGATCTAAAAATATATTACAATATCACAAAAATACGCGAATCTGGTCTTCTTGATGCATTTGACCAATTTTACTTAAAACCAACTATTATCTTTTTTGGCTCTGGAGCACACGGATATAATACGCACGAAAGTGATTTTGATTTTGTTGTTATAAGTGAAAAAACAAAAGACTTTTCAGAAAGGGATATTTTTGAAAAAAAACTTAGGTGTGAACTTCAAATATTTGCTGTCAAGAGGCTAAAAGACTTACGAAACGAACATCTTATTAATAATGTTTTAAGTGGTATTTTATTACAAGGAGAAATAAAATGGATTTAACAGAATGCAAAGAAACCGGAATTGTACGGATAACACGAATTGATAGTAATTTTGCCCATTCTCTTCTTGAGATGTCTGATATTAAAGAGAAGACCGCTAAGAAGGCCACCCTTGACAATCTCAATGTCAATGCATATTTTCCAATGGCATATGATGCGCTGCGAGAAATTCTTGAAGCATATTGTCTTTTGTTCGGTTATAAAGTAGGAAATCATGACTGTCTTGGCAAACTTATGAAAGAATTACTTTCTACTTTTGATCTTTTTCTTTTTGATAGATTTAGGTATGTTCGTAATGGCATTAATTATTATGGAAAGAAAGTTGGTCTTGAAGAAGGGAACCTTTTAATAGAAAAAATGTTTTTGATGAAGAAAGAGATTGTTATTGAATTAAAAAAGAAATTAGGAGAGATAAAATGAGTGGATTTCACAAAAAAGCAGATATGCCATTCTGGCTGATTATGATGATTTGGATGCTCCTTGGTTTGATTGTAATACTTGCAATTATTATGATTGAAAAAAATAAACTGTTTAGCTTTTTGGACTGGTTAGGATGAAAAAAATAAATAAGAAAGGTATGGAAAGCTGGGTACTTGTCACAATTATTGTCTCCATATTTTTTTTAGTGATTGCGTCGTTTACGATTATTCCAAAACTTTCCAGTCTTGGCGGTTGGATACAAGAAAAGATTGGCTTCAATTTTGGCATTTCTGAAGATACAACAACACAACCTATTGATGAGGAAAGGATTGATACTGATACTTCTGTTGATGTGATGAAAGTAGCATTTGATGCTCAAAGTGAAGATACCCACATTATCAAACAAGCATATAATCAAGGATGGAATTTAGAATCCATTTTCTTAGAGCCTCCTATCAAAAATAAAGCTGGAGAGATTATTAAAGCACAAACATCACATCAGACAATAATAATCCCTAACAAAAAATTATCTGAGGTTCTTGCCAGTGACTTTGTTCGAGGAAGTATTTCTGTCAATGGAAAAACATACGTTCACATTCCTTCCCAAAATAATGGATGCTTGTTTGTTTCCCGCAATGAACAAGAAACTTACGGTGGAGAACAATATAATGACAATAATAATAACTGCCAGCGGGATACTGAAGAGCCGTATACTGATGCGAATAAGAATGGCAAATATGATGCTGAAGAACCAATTACTCCAGACGCACTCGCACAACTCATTGTCGCAGATCTTTTCAATCAAGCAGGAGGAGCAAAATAATGATTGCAAAAGTAAAACTGAAGAAGAAAGCAGAACTTACTACTGAGACCATGGTACTTATTGCACTTGCACTTATTTTTCTCATTATTGTCGCATTTGTGATGACTGGTAAGATTAAAATTTTTAGTAAAGGACTTGGAGATTGCGAAAGTAAAAGTGGAAAATGCATGGATAAAGGAAGCTGTTATGGCACAGTCACTGGATTTGATTGCAGTGATGCAAAAGAATGCTGCATTCTTCAGAAGATTTACATACCCCACTTTTACTTTCACAATCTCCAAGTCCTTTGCTAAAAATCTTAATCTTGCCAGTCATCACAAATGCGACAATAATGAGAAAAATAAGCGCAAGTGCGATAAGCACCATGGTCTC
>JACRKI010000150.1 GCA_016215305.1 Candidatus Woesearchaeota archaeon
GCCATTCCAGAAGATGTTGTTTCATTACGCTACAGAAAGAGAAGGTTTGTTTTGCCTGAAAGGTATTGTGATAATAAAACTCCAATTGTTGCTCTGCAAAAGGAGAATAATTCTCAAGATATTAAAGAAATAATTGCTGAAGTAAGTTCTTCCAAAGGATTGCAGTTGAAGTTGTTTTAGAATAATTTCTTTTGTACAAATTGAACCAACGTTTGCTTCAATCCAACTTAATCTTACTTCCCTGCGGTCCTTGCTGTTTCATATACTTTGAATTCTTTTCACAATTTCTATACTATAAATTTATATACCTCAATATATCCCAAAATAAGTATGAAAATAGGGGAAAAAGAATATGAGCAATTAAAAGCAAGATTCCTTAAACTATTTGCAAATGTTCCCCTTCAACTTCGGCAGGAAATAATTGCAGTTGTTGATGATGAACCGCTTTCTTGGTCTGTTGCATCTCTCGAAATAAAAAAAGATACAAAGAAAGCATTGATTATAATAGAACATCTGAAAAAGATAGGGTTGATATAAAATGCAAGAAGACATAGAATATATCAAAAAGCTTGTTACAGAGCGGCTCCGAGCAATGTCTCCTGATGTCAGTTTTTCAATTGGAAGCTATGGAGATTTTACGAGAGATGAACTTATCATGGAAGTTGACAAGAATTCAGAAATTGGGAAAGCAGTCATCGAGATGCAACTCACATTTATAAGAAAAATGCCGCAACTTCTTTCGAAGGTATAGTAAAATGATTATTATACGAACAAAACATGATATCCCTACAAGCTACTTATATTATTATACGGAAGAGCTTATTGACAAAGCAGAAGAGAAGGGCTTTAAAGTAAAAATAGTTGAGCAACAGCTGGAAGAAAAAGTATTGAGAAAGATCATCAAGAAACTAAAACCCCTGTTCATCTTCTTTAATGGTCATGGATGCAATGCGTTTATAGGATATAAACAATCATTTTGGATAGCACGAAACCACAAAAGTGAATGTCATCCCCTGCGTGATCCAGTCGCCAAACCAATATTAGAAACTTCAAATATTATTGTTGAAGAATTACTCAAAGGAAAAACCGTGCAAGAAGCGGTTGAGAAATCTCATGCCAAAGCCGCTGATTATATCTTAGATTTACTTTTCTCAAAAGAACCGCTGGCTTCTGCATCGTTACAAGCGCTCGTGGCAAATGATGCTGCCTTAGACTTCAAAGGAAATCCTCTTGCAACAATAGTTTAAGAAACCTTTATCTCCTGAAAGAGAAAATTCAATCCAACCTAATCTTACTTCCCTGCGGTCCTTGCTGTTCCATATATTTTGAATTCTTTTCTCCATAAGCGATCTCACAAGGACTACTGAGCTGCTCGAATGTTAATTGACAAATTCTCGCGCCAGGCCAAAGCTTCACTGGCACTTTTGAAATGTTTGCGATTTCTAATGTGAGTTGTCCTGCGTATCCTGGCTGCACTGATCCAGCAGTTGAATGAATAATAATTCCGAGTCTTCCCCACGAACTTCTCCCATCCAGTCTTGCAACAAGATCTCTTGGGATTTTGACATACTCGACAGTTGATCCCAAAACAAACTCCCCTGGATGAATAATGAACGGCTCCTCTTTTTGTTTGACGACAAGCTCCATTAACGCATCGCTGATTCCTTCTTTTGGATCCACATGCGTCACTTCTGCATGCTTGAAAATGCGAAATCCATTTCCCAATCGCAAATCTACAGAACAACTGCCAATCTGCTCTTCAGAAATATTTTTGATAATGATTTCATTTTTTGCGATTCGATTTTTGATGTCTTTATCACTGAGAACTACCATGAAATTTAGAGATTGTTGTGGATATAAAAATTTGCTTCTTTTGATGCTTTCTTAGGAACAGACATTGTATATACACGAACTAGCAACGCTTTGGTGAGGCCGATAATTTTTTGGATTATTTTTTTGATATATTTTCTTTAATCTTTAATAATTACATGAAGATACCTAAGCAGCGAGTTCTACTAAAGCATTTCTTCGTGCGTGAGATAACCGCGTTGCTGGTGCGTGAGAAGGAGCAGAATGTTCCTGTATTGTTTTCTCTTCTTCATGTTTTTACTTTCTCATCAATTTTTCCACTATCTCTTTTTTCCATCCTTTCTGCAACAGTTTTTTCTTTAATTCTTCAGGAGAGATTCCTTTCTGCTGCTGACCAACAATATACGCTTTAAGGTCATTCTCTGGATTCAGATATTTCTGCACTAATTCTTTCTCCCACCCAACACCAATGAGTTGTCTTCTGATGAGTGCGTTAGGAATTCCTTTTTTTCTTTGTGCATCAATATATTCTTTGAGCACCATTTCTTTCGGCACATGCTTGTCCACTATCTGCTTATCCCATTTTGCATCTATCAATATTTTCCTGATTTCTGCAAGTGATTTTCCTTTTTGCTTCTGTTCTGTTATGTACACATCCAAATCTTTTTCTGGATCAAGATACTTCTTGACTATTTCTGATTTCCAACCCGCTTGTAAGAGCACTTCGCGCATTTCATTATTAGTATACCCTTTTGCACGCTGTGTTTCAATATATCTCTGCAACTGATCTTCTCTGAAATTTCTCAATGGTGACGTAAACAATATTCTCGGATATTTGTGACGTAATTCTTTACTGACTTCCTCTTGCGTAAAGATTCTTGGAATCAGTTTTTTACTCGCAAAGACAATTAATGACGCGAGTTCATAAGATATTTTTTCCTTCCTTGCGATCTCTGCCACTTTTTTCTGAGTTTCTTCATCTATTTCTACTGGCTTTATGTTCTCAAACATGTTATATTTTGGATAGACTGCCTCTGAGACATATATTCTCCAGAAATCGCCTATTTTTTTCTGCTCGATTAACATGCGAATTGCTTTTTCATCTGTCACTGACGTCATTCGCAACAAGAGCAGGATTGGAATGAGGAAAAGCAAGAAGAGGAATTTGTAGGTTCGCACAAGCATTTGCTGTGTTTCTTCTATTATTCTTTGCCGCTGATAATATACTGCTCCTTTTCCTGCTTCCAGAATTGTTGTTATACTTACTTTTGCAGAGGCTTTTTCTGCCTGAATATGTATTTCCATGTCGAATGTTTCCTGCACATCTCCTGACTCTAAATCTATTGTTATTGTCTTTTCTTCTCCTGGCGCAATACTCACA
>JACRKI010000151.1 GCA_016215305.1 Candidatus Woesearchaeota archaeon
AAATACATGCAAGATCAGAGAGGGGGATAATTCAAGAAGCGAAAATAAAATTCTGGGCGTATCGGAAGATGAAACGCTACGCTGAAGCGTAGCTTCTGCTATACTCCAATACAAGATCATTTTGAATTATGCAACACAGCATCCAGAACTTCTTTTTGTTGAAATTGAAAGAAATAAGGCAATTATTCTTCAAAAATCATCTTTACAAGAGCAAGATTATCTTAATTTTATTCAAATTATCAAGAATAAAATAAAAATTATTTCTGAACGTGAGTTTCTTTCTTTTGTTCCTTATGCAGAACAGATATGTCCTGATTCAAAAGATATTTCTTATTTTGCTTTGGCACTCTCTCTTCATTGCCCTCTCTGGTCAAATGAGAGAAAACTTCAACAACAAGATATTGTTCGTGTGTTTTCTACTTCAGAACTTCTTGGAATATTTCACCTCTAATCCACTTCCACAACCTTTTGTCCAGTCTCTTTTCGAATCAATATTCCTGCAATGACAATTAATATTCCTCCCAATACAAAATTGAGCGTGAGTGCTTCACTAAAAAAAATCATGCCAAAAATAACTGTTGCAATAACTTCCCAATAACTAAACAAAGAATACTAACTCATTGGTAATTTCTTCATCCCGTAAAAGAAAAGCGTAAACGCAATAACTCCCACCAAAAATCCATAGATTGTTCCACTCATTCCTTGCATAACTGTTGGCAGAGGCTTATTGATAAAAATGAAGGGGAGAAACACTACTGCACCAACAACATTTTGATAAAATATTGTTTCTGTTTTGCTATAATTTGCCAATTCTTTCTTGAAAATGATTGCGGTGATGGCATAAATCATTCCTGAAATCATCATGACGAGCATTCCAAAAAATTCTTTATTTGCAAAACTAATCTCTTTATTGAGACTCATAATAATTACTCCAAGAAATGCAAGTGCGATAAGAAAGATCGTTCTTTTGGTGACTTTTTCACTTAGAAAAAACATTCCAAAAATAGCTGCAAATATTGGCCATGTCTGCGACATAATCACCGCATTTCCAAGTGTGGTGTACAAATATGCAACAAAATACAGAAACATTCTGATTGCATTCAATGCAGACGCTCCAAGCATGAGTTTCCAATTGCCTCTAATTAATTTTGTCTTCTTGACAAAAAGAATGTAGAGAAGCACTGCAACTGTCGGGATAAACACCCTAAAAAATGTCATTGTTGTTGGCGGCAATTGTAGCAGTTTAATGAACACACCGCTTGTTGCGCCAAACGTTGCGCCAAGAATCACTGCAACATATGGATTGAGTCTCATTGTACGTTCAAATCTTGAAGCTTTTCATTCTCATCTTCTTTACATTCTTCTCTTTTTTTTATTTTATTCAAATTTTTTTGGATATAATCTAGCGCTTCTTCATCAAGCGAGTCTGGATATTCATTTCTTTCTTCTTCAGCTTTTTGTAAAGCGATAATCATGTACTTCTCTGCTTCTTCAAACATTTGAGTTCTCCAAAGAAACATGCCATAATCTTCATAGCTCATAAATTCTTCAGAGTATAGTTTTAGTTGTTTTTGATAAAGTTGTTCTGTTTCTTTCCATTTTCCATCCTTCATTAATGAAACTCCAACGTTATGGAATTCAATATCCGCCCATTCATATTCATCAGGATCAGAAATACTCATAAGAAAATAGTATTGTTCTAGTGTTTCTTTTTCTATAAAATTGAAATAAATCTCTTCACTTTCATTATCATCATCAAGCATCATCTCTCTACTTCTTTCTTTTAATTGTATCACAAATGCATGTTTTCCAAACTCTTGACGTTGTTCTCTGATTATTTTAATAAAATATTGAAGACAAAGTGCTACTTCATGTCTTGTTCTTGGTTCTGCGCTTAGCGGCATTCCAAGAAGTGTTTTGACTATTACTCCACTTCTATCTAAATCTCTTGTCCCAAACTCAATATTTTGTTTCAGTTTCTTTAGGCTTGTCATCAATTCAAAATCATTTATATCATTGTTATCTTCAACAACTATGCACATTCCATTTTCTATTGCTGATAAAAGTAAAGAATAATTACTCTCTTCACCAGAAATTGTCTGTTTTCTTTTTGTCTCATCAGATTCATCCTTAAAAGATACTCTTTCTTCTTTTTTCTCTAGGCTATTCCGATAGTTTTCTTTCATCTTTTCTAACAAAGGTATATCTTGCTCTTTTTCTTCATTGCTCCCATATTGTTCTATATGTTTTTTATACCAATCCCAATCATTATCAAAAATAAAATAATTTGTGAATGAAACCATCTCTTCTGCTTTATTCATTACTTTCACCTTTGTTTTTGTTCTTTCTACGCAATAACTCCTTGCAACACCATCACTGCGACTGTGTTGAAGATAATCGTAATAATCAACGCAATGCCAACATACAATAATGTTGCATACACGAGATTCTTTCCAATCAAAAACTTCTCGTTTAATTTGTCTGCGCCATTCTCAATGCCATTCGCGAGAATTGTGAGGATGAATGTAATCTGAATGACATAGATTCCCACAATCGCCTGGAAATGAAAGCTTGGAATCCCGAGCCCAAACAAATCAGTAGGCAAACTTCCTGCGCCACCAACACCTGCAGCTCCCACTTGCTGCTGCTGCAACATCGGCCCCAGCTTTGCCAAAATATTCGAAATCATAGAAGTGATACCGACAACAATTCCCGCGATCACTGGCGTCATAAAACTAATCTGCGATTTCATGGAAGAAATAATTTCTGCGAGTAAATCTTTCAATCGCTCATCAACACGATGCATTTCTTTGATGTACCGCGACACATTAATCACTGCCTGCGCCGCGATCTGCGGTCCTTTTTTCGCTGACTCTGTCAAGACTTTCATCGAACTCTCAATCATTTTTGATGGATAATACAATGTCGCTCCGCGTTTTGGATCAAACAAGGCACGCTCCACACTCATGCCCATTTGATTGATGTTGTCGCTGACAATACTGAAGAATTTTCCAGTTTCTGTTCCTTCCATCACTCCCGCGACTTTTGGAAACGCAATTTCTGCGGGAATACCATCTCCTAACCGGTTTCCCAACTGAAATAATCCTGACGCGAATTCCTGCTCTAACTTTTTTGATTCATCACGAATCTTCATCACATTTTGTGATCTTGTTTTGTAATACAATCCAATGCCAAGACCAACACCAAGCGGAATCAAAAAGCTTAGGATTGTCGCGATCAAACTAAATGGACCCATTTCATTGCCACTCGAATCTGTTCTGTAATCAAGAATGCAATATTGATACCCACAATCTGTTGTTTTATCTTCTGTTCCAAAACCAATGTCTGGAACGCCAATCGTGTGCATCATAATTGGAATCATTGCAATTGCAAGACACAAAACTCCGACAAATATGCTCAAAAAAAGAGGAGAGAATTGCAACTCTGTTTTGCCAATGGGAATAATGATATTTTTGTATTTTTTCAGTTCAGGATGTTCTTCAGAAATATCCACGTCTCCATATCCTGTTGGTCTGCTCGTAAGAATGGTTCTTCCCATGATGTAGACTGCAAGCGGTAGCGCAAGATTGTAAATCGCTGCAATATGATACCAGCGAACTTCTGCCATGAAGCTGACAATCAATGGAAGAATGACTAATCCCAAAATTGGAAGAATAATTCCAAGCATATGCAATGTTGTAATTGGATCTTTCAAATTTTGCGCATAATGCAACATTTTCTCATAGGTTTCTTCGAGGATAACATCAAGTGATTTGTCGAGCAGAGAAATTCGCCGTGTTTCTGATCCTTCATACAGCGAGGATTCAATCAAATGAAACGCTTCGACAAATTCGAAATTGGTTTCTTTCCATGTTTCTAGATATGTATCCAAAGATTCCTTGACATTTTCGTATTTGTTTGTCTCGACATCCCACAAAACTTTTTTCAAATCTAATGCGAGCGGTCCTGTCAGATGATCTGCCGCGAACTCTAATGCTCGCTCGAGGTTTGACGTGTGGCGCATATAGGTGACAATATAAAAAATGCAGAGCACCATCTGATTGCTTGCCTCCATGCGCCAGCTATTCGCGATATACTTTGGAATCTGCTGCATCGGATAAATCAGCACAGCTCCTGCCATCAAACTTCCCAGAATAAAGAACATACTTGGATCGCTTCCAAACAATGCTGGCAAGAATATGCTCAGCGCAACTCCTATGAACATGATTGTCAAGGGAGCAAGAATTGAAAAGCTATACACTCCTGTTGGGGTTATTTGCAGATGCACTGCGTCAATGTCTTTTTGAATCAATGGCGCTTTATTTTTGTCAGGAGAAATCTTAAATATTTTTTCTGCTTGATTGCATGCTTTTTCATAGAGACTCATACGAATCGGGAGCAATTCTTCTTTGAATGTTTCATATTCTTTTGAAATGACTGCTCCTGTTTCTTTTTCTTTCACAGCTTCGCCTAGCTTTTCCTCTCCGCCGAGTTTTTCAGCTAATCGTTTCTTATATCTTGCAACTAAATCTTCGAATTGTTTGTC
>JACRKI010000152.1 GCA_016215305.1 Candidatus Woesearchaeota archaeon
ACCAATACAGGCAGTGGCCAATCTTGAAGCTTCCCTTTTTGTATGTCGCGGGAAGAACAGATGGCACAATTTCAGTGGATGGCGCGAATGTCTATCCTGATCAGGTTGAGGCGGGAATTCTCTCGCAAAAAGAGCTGGAGAAAAAGACAAACGCGTTCCTGCTCTATAAAGCAACGCAGAAAAAACAAAACCTCAAACTCACTGTCGCGATTCAGTTGAAGCAAAAAATAAATCATGGAAAAGCGCTGCAAAAGAAATTTCATGATGCCATTTTGAAAACATTGTTGGAGCTCAATCCAGATTTCAGAGAAAGTTACAAGTACAATAAACAGTTGTGTGATCCGCAGGTTGTCTTGCATAAATACAACGCAGCATTATTTGCAGAAAATGGAGAGCAGGTGAAGGAAAAATATATTAGAGAGTGAGTATATAGTTTAAAATAATACACTGCTTTGCTCAGGAGTTGGTAAAATCCTCCATGCTTGGATGAAGTCCAAGTTTGATAATCTCGATGTAGTCGAGATTATCTTTAAGCGAAGCGAATGCGAGGATTTTATTATGGAAAAATATATCAGGGGACATGACAACGCGCAGATATTTTATGTCTCGCTTTCAGGAGATACAAAGAAGCCAACCCTCGTCTTTGTACATAGTGTTGGCGCGAACTGGACTGTCTGGAAAACAGAAATCAGTTATTTCCAGAGATTGGGATATCCCTGTCTCGCATTTGATCTGCGTGCTCATGGATTAAGTGAAGTGCTCGGCAAAGATGAAGCGTATTCATTCCCCAATTTCGCGAAAGACCTCCGCAAGATTCTTGATACGGAAAAGATAAAAAAGTTTATTTTAGTGGGGCATAGTTTCGGAGGCGGGATTGCCATTAATTATTGCGGGTCATTTCCAAAGCAACTGCCGGAAAAATTAATTCTCGTGGAAACTGCGCATAGATATCCATTCGAGCATCATCGCGAATTTCATATGAATCCATACATTGCGATGATTTTGAGGTTTCTCGCGGAGCACCAGAAATTCACAAATGTTCATCTTCCTCATTTGAGAGAATTAGATTTCTCGACAGATTTTCACAGAAAGCAGAGGTCAAACCTTGGAGTTTTTTTGGAGGCACTGCACGTCACGCCATTGCGAAGCATTTTGAAATGCATTGACGAACTGCAAAAATGGTCGTTTGATCATCTGCAGAATACCGAAAAGTTTTTGGAGACATTGAAGATTCCAGTTTTGATTGTGAGTGGAAGTGAAGATGAGGTTGTTCCCCTGCGATTTCAGGAAGAGCTGCATCATCTCATAAAAAAGTCAGAGCTGAAAGTGGTTACAGGAGCGTATCACAGAATTCCGACGCAGAATCCAGAGGAATTGTGCAGTGTCATGCAGGATTTTCTGGAGAAAAAAGGAAGAAGTAGTAAAAAGTAATTTTTCAAAATTCTTTATTGCTTTTCCAACTTGTTATCCTCCTGTTCTCGGCTGCGTAGAAATCCTTATTTTATACGCAGCCGAATTATCGAAAATGACAAAAATAATTTTGAAGGTTGTTTAAGCGCCGTCAATAAACGGAGAGCTGAGGGTCAAAAGCGATTCTGGAAATTTCAAGAATATCACTCATTCTTCTTTGAGAAATTAAAAGCTATTCTTGACTTAAAAAATAACTCTTTAGAACTGGTGAGAACGTATGTTTATACAGGCAAATATAATTCAAGTAATCCAAAAACAAATTAAAAATAGTGAAGGTCAGAAAAAGATGTTTGAGTTCATTAATTCATTAATTCTATTCCATTTCTTGAATTAAAAACAACAAACCTAAAACATGCAAAAGGTATTATGATTCGGGAAATCCATTGAGAAGTTGTATTTCCCCCGCACTCATAAAAGAAGCAGATTATTTTATTAACATGGCAGATATGACAGAAGAAGAGATAGTATCAATTTCAGATAGTCTAAGATTTAAAAACAAAGGCAGTCATTAGTTCTCAAAAACTTTATATAACACAACCCAACCACAATTTCCATGATCTACGAAATCCTCTTTCTCGCGTTCCTCGTCGTTCTTTCTGCGTTTTTTTCCTGCGCTGAAACAGCGTTTATGGCAATCAGCAGACTGAAAGCAGAAACATTAGCGAAACAGAATGTTCCTGGCGCAGTAACCTTTCTTCGCTTGAAAGAACAGCCAAGGCAGTTTATCATTACTGTTCTCATTGGAAATTGTCTGGTCAACACCGCGTCTGCTGCGATCGCGACAGTGCTTGCGACATCCTACTTTGGAGGATCAGGTGTGGGAATCGCGACAGGAATAATGACATTTATGCTCTTGACTTTTGGAGAGATTATTCCAAAGAGTTTTGCGACAGTGCATGCAGAAAAAATAATGCTCCCTCTTGCAAAGCCGAGTATGGCAACCATCAAAATATTTTATCCGCTTGTGCTGATGTTTGAAGGCATCACGAACGTAGTGCTTCATCTCTTTGGCGGTCATAACAAAACGCCTCTTTTTTCAGAGTCTGAATTGCGAACGCTGGTTGAAGTGGGAGTCAAGGAGAATCGTCTTGATCAGTCAGATAGGGAATTGATTGAAGGAGTTCTTGAGTTTAAGCAGACGCTCGTGAAAGAAATCATGACGCCAAAAAGAAGGATATTTTCTCTTGATGAGAATATGACTATTGAAGACGCGCTTCACGCGATTAACAAACGCGAGCATACAAGAATTCCGGTGTATAGCGGCGCAAAAGAACGGATTGTCGGGATTATTTATCTCAAGGATGTGCTTGGCGCGATTGCGGAAGAAAAAGGGAATATACAGTTGAAACAAATTGCGAAAAAACCTGTTTTTGTGGATGAAAACAGACATATAAGTGCTGTCTTTAAAGAGTTGAAAGCAAGGCACGTGCATATTGCGATTGTGGTGAGCAGGCGAATGGAAGTCAAGGGGCTTGTCACGCTTGAGGATGCCATCGAAGAGATTGTCGGCGACATTTTTGATGAGAAGGATATTTCTCCGACGTTGATGAAAAGAATCAGCAAGACACTCATTATTGTTCATGGGAATACAGATCTGCGCGACATTAATACATTCTTTAATATTCGGCTTCCAACTACAGAAACAGTAGTGACGCTCAATCAGTTTTTGGAGACGCTGAAGAAAAAACCATGGCAGGAAGGGATGAAAGTGCGGTGGAATGATATTTTATTCACGATTCGCGAAGTCGAAGAGCAAAAGCCAGTGAAGGTTTTTATCGAGAAGAAATGAGCTCATGATACCTAAAGAAGAACTCTCTAAGAAAAAAAACAAGAAAGAAGAAATTCGTTGTTTTCTTGCACTTGATATTCCAGAAGAGATCAATAAAAAAGTTGCATTGCTTGAAAACAAAATGTGGCAGTCAGGGATAAAACCAGTTGCGCCACAGAATGTCCATGTCACGTTGAAATTTCTGGGAAATGTTTCCAGACAAAAACTGGAATGCATTCAGCAACTTTTGAAAACAATTTCTTTTGCATCTTTTTCTTATGAGATCAAAGGCATTGTTTTTTTTCCGAATGAGAGGAATCCACAAGTTATTTGGCTTGGCGTTGCGAGTAAAGAGCTGGAAGCGCTTGCAAAACATATAAACACTGTATTGAAGAAAAATTTTTCTGAAGAAAAGTTTACTGCGCATCTGACGATTGCAGAGTTTAAATCACAGTAATTTTAGTGGCTTTGTCCAAATAGTGTCTTAAAAGTCCGACTTTTCAAACAAAGTTTTTTTAGAAAACTATTAAGTAAACGTCACTTATTAAAGAAACTATTAAAAAGAAGTCTATTCCTATGTTCTGAAATGGCGTTTAGTCTGAAAGACGAATTGGAAAGTGTTGCTAAAGACATAAAGTGGAATTTTAAAGGAATTCTTGATACGGAAGGAAGATTACATGAAATTCCTAAAAATTTGAACTTTCAAGCTCTCTTTGAAAAACTAGTTTCTGAACGGTTAGGTATTTTAACGAAAAAGCATAAAATTACCGTTATTGAGAATAGGAGCATTCGTTCTTACCCTGATGTAGTTCTTACAGGTGGAGAGTTAGGAAAGAAAGTTATCGCTCTTGATATCAAGACTGGAAGACGTAAAAATGACAGAACTGCGTTCACATTAGGCAGTTATAAGAAATATCTGAGAAATCCTGCAAAACCATTATGTTTTGGGGGCAAATATTGTTATCAAGACTTTTCTGAACATTGGGTAGTATGTTTCATTTATGATTGGAACTCTGATGCTGATACTCTTAACATGATATCAAATATTGAAGTTATTGTTCAGGAAAAATGGAAAATCGCTTCAAAAACAACTGGAACAGGAACTACTACTGCGATAGGTTCTATAAACAAAATAGAAGATATGCGTAGAGGAGAAGGAGACTTCAAAACAGAGGATGAGTTCTTGATATATTGGCGAGCATTTTCACGTCGCAATGAAAAGTAGTTCTTTCCCATCATTATTACTTAATGCATACTTGTACTCTTTTCTAACAACTTGTATATTAGTTTTATACTTCTTAAGAAGCGCAATCATTTCCTCTTCGGAAGGAATCCCTGCAGAACGATAAGAAACTACAATAATTTTGCCTTGAAATTTCTTAAAAAGAGTATCAAATGCAGTGTGTATTAGATATTTATCTTCCCAGACGGTTTTCTCTTTTTTTAACCGAAAATGTTTTGAGTTATTGTCTATTTTATCGTTCCACTCATCATATTCACATATTCCCTCCAGAAAATGATAAAAATCTTTGTAGTCAACACCAATATTGCTATGCGCAGAAAAATAAGGAGTGTCAATATAAATCAAGTCTGCAGAAATTTCTTGTGGAAATTTTAACGAATCGTGATTAAGAGATTTATTTTCTCGTTTATTATCAAAAACAAGGTTGTTAACTTCCTCTACAAACTCCTTAAACTGTACATCAAAAGGAGTATCCCAAGTCGTTTTATTTCCAAATCCCCTTTTAACATTTGCAAATCGTACATAGAGGTTCTTTCTATGAAATAGATTGTAAGGTCTTTTTCTTATGCAGGATTGAAAAAGACAATAAAAAGCTAAAGCTTGTTTGTATTTGTTTTCAATGTGTTTGATATTTGTTATTACAATATCCAACCATTTATTTTCTTCGTTAGTAAAATAAACATCTTTGAACTTGTTTTCGATAAAAGAAGGATATTCAAAGTTGTGTTTTCTAAGGATGAAATCCACATCATCAGACATTAGTTGTTCTTCATTATTCTCAATAATGGCTTTTCCTATTATGCTATTAAACAGGAGTGTGTCATTGTAGAATACTTCTTTCCCATGTAGTTTAGCAACATAACCTACAATTCCAGTACCCCCAAAGAGATCAAGAAAAGAGTCAAATTCCATGTCTTGTATAGTGTCCCATATCCAACTAACAATTTTCTGTTTGCTTCCAAGATACCTCGTGGTCGGAAGATTCACTAATTCTCTTTTTAACATCACACATTGATTAGTTCTTATCATTTTTAAATTTTTGTGCTTGCCAACATAATTCGCCAAAGTCACCTATCGTTTTCAAGATTAAGATTTACTCCTGCCATTCGACAAGGTACATTTGCTATTGGCACGTTTATCACACAACTATTCAGGTACCTGAACTATATAAATCTTTCGGTATC
>JACRKI010000153.1 GCA_016215305.1 Candidatus Woesearchaeota archaeon
ATTTTTTCCGAATATTTTTCAAACATTCCGAAATTCCACTGGTGAAATACACCAGTGGACAAAGTCCACAATCAGAAAATGAGGGGTGGAATTTCGCAATGTGTCAAGAACCACAGGTCTCTCGAGCTAGCAAGCCGCTTTCACGTCATGCCACCGGTCTTTGACCGGTGGTTCTTGACAAAAACAAAACAATTCTGAAAAACTTCCAAAATTACTGTAAATCTTCCGGCTTTTGCACCGATACCTTTCTTAAGAAGTTCTGTCTGTAATATTTCGCGGAAGGGGAAAGGTGGAAATATGGATGGATTAGAAGAACAAATGGAAAGACGAGTGGATGAAGCTGCGCAGTATCAGATAGCAGCACAACAGGACGCAGCATTTTGGGACAGAAGATATGTGAGTTCCTTGATTGATGTTGCGCATGAGTATGTGGAAAGAGGAGAGATGGATCTTGCGCAGCAGTTTGTTGAGGAAGCAAAGCGCTATGACAATGGAACCTATAAGCGATTCATTGAAGCGGCAGAGTTGCATCTCGAGATTGGTCGCGCGTTTGCGGAGTATGACAGAGAGCAAGCACAAAAGCAGGAATATGCTGCGTAAAGAATTTTAGAAAAATCACCAGAAGAAATCTTCAGAGGTGATTTTTCAAAATTCTTTTGCGAATCTTTTTATAATCTTAGCTATTCCCAGAGATCATGAAAATAGAAAAAGCGGAACTTCATGCAATCGCTGCAATCAAAAACATCAAATACGTTGGAGAAATCCGCGAAGACAGCTACAAAAGAGCAGTGCTTCACACCTACGATGCGGCAATCCACCTCTATAATGATGGCTATTATCCTGCGGCAAACCAAAACTGTCATTGGTGTGCGGACATGGCAGTAAAATTATATTTGTGGAAAAAGCATTTGGTGAATTATACAGATTATCACAATTTGCCGATGGCCAGAATTCTGAATTGGATGCCGCAGAAAGAGAAAGCAGAAACAGAAGAAGAGAAAATAACGGCAGAAAAAATCAAACAAGCAATTGTGTTGCTCCGAGAACTCCATGAACTGTATGAGCAGTTCGGCGATTACATGGAAATGGTGGAGGAGTATCCAGAACATTTGTTTGGTACAGCAAAGAATGATTTGTTTGATGAGAAAATAAAACCAAAAAATAAAGAGATAAATAAAATTCAGCAGGCAGCAAGAAAAGCAATTCTATTAATTGATACTGCGTTGCCAGTGTTGCTCGATTTTGAGAAATAAATACTTTTATATATTCGTTTTATTCAAAATACATATAAAGATAAACTTTATATTTCCTACTGAAATACTCAAAAAGGGGATACTCATGGTTGAATTATTTGATATTACAAATCTGGATAATAAATCAAAAATATTATTATTAGAAAAATTAGGATATTCATCTGATGGTCTTTTTGTTTTAGATAAGTGGGGAAATAAATTTTTCGATCGTTATATCGAACAACCTATAAAGATAGACAATATGCTTATTTACAAATAGAAAACTTGCTTTTATTCAAAAAAGAGAATTAATTGACCTTGTAAAAGAACAAGCAAAAAGCGGGGAATGGTTTCTTTGTAAGCAATATATCAAAAATAAAGTATTAACTACCTTCATTGGAAGCATTGCAAGTAAGGTTTCTTCTGGTACTCAAATTTCTCAAAAAGTAGAAGAATTATTGCAAAATATTGATTTTTATGTTGTTTTTCTTCAAGCCAAAGATGATTGGAATAAAAAGGCGTAAGAGGTACTCATAAAATTACAGACAACTGCTCAAGATATGCTTATTATTTTTAGTTATAAATCTGTTATTGAAAATTGTCTGAGGATGAAAGCTTATTTAGAAGAACAAACTTATAATTATATTATTGAAACTAAGACTGGGATTAGAAGAATATCTTGCAAAAGTGTGTGAAGGTCCTGTTGATCATGAGAGGGAATATCCAAATCATGAAACAGATCATAAAGGAAATGTAACCAATAATGGATTTATTTTTTATGAGCAGCAAATATTCAGAATTCCTCCAGACAAAAAAGTAATGATTCATTCCATGTCTTATGCTGCTCCTGTTCTTGCGTATATTTTTGATCTTCCGATGTATCGAAAAGGACCACAGGATGGTTCAGGAGAAATATCAATCCCAGAAGCTATTACTAGAGATTTTAGAGAATGGCGTTTTGAACGTGTTCCAGGTGCTTGGAAGAGATTTCTTGAGAAGAATGGGTGCCCGGGAAAACCGCAGGATCTTCCTGTTGATGCTATTGCAGATCTCCGTGCCTATGAGTATGGCGGAAGAAAAGAACTGATTGAGAGATATCTTTTGTAAACCAACAAAAATATAAATGCTTGTTACTTCATGTTTTTTCATGAACCCATTCATTCAGCAGCTCCAGACAGAAATTGACAAAAAGCATCTCTTAAAACATCCGTTCTACAAAATGTGGGAGAAAGGTACATTGCCAATGGCAGTGATGCAGAAATACTCAGAGCAATATTATCATTTGGAAAGAAACTTCCCAATTTTTCTCAGCTTGATGCACAGTGGGTGTGAAGTCTTCGAAATACGGCAGGCAATCACAGATAATTTGTATGATGAAGAGCATGGTCCAAACAATCACACCGAGTTGTGGATGCGATTTGGAGAATCCATTGGAGCGAAAAGAAAAGATATTCAGACAAGCAAACCGTTGCCGGAAACAGCAGCAGCAATTCAAACATTCAGAAATATGTCCACTTCATCTTTCTTGCATGGCGCAGGAGCGCTTGCGGCGTATGAATCGCAGATTCCAAAAATCGCGGAAAAAAAGTTGCATGGCCTCAAGCAAAATTATGGCATTGACGATGAACGAGGCGCTGAATTTTTCAAGCTTCATGGAGTTCTTGACGTCAAACACGCGAATGTCTGGTGGGATATGATTGAGCAGCAGGTGAATACGCCGGAGAGACAGCTTGCGGTGATGGAAGCAGTGAAGAATGGCAGAGATTCGTTGTGGGGATTCCTCGACGGTGTTTGCAGAGAATATATGCCAGAAGATAAAAAGTTGGAAATGCAGAAGATGAATTGTTGAAAGAGATTAATGTTATATGTTATAAGAAGAAGTTCTTCTCTCGCGAATCGTTTGCTTTTCACGAACCAGCAACGCAAAAAATTCGCTAAGCAACGTAAACAGTATCTTCATGTAATTATTATGTATTAAAAAATTCAAAAAATAAAAATTATTGTGTTCGCCAAAGCGTTGCAGAGCGAATATCAAGTGAGGCGAATCAAAGCATTCAGTTCGTGAGAAAATAAGATAGTTCGTGATTTTGTTATTGCTTCTATCAGAAAATTTTTAAGGAGCATAACCTTTCTTTCTTCAATGACAGATTTCCAAATCTTGCCAACAGAAAGAGTTCTTCTTGAAGGAATTCTTGAAGCGATAAGATATATACATCACGGCATTATTTTTCCAGACTCTACTGGGAATTATGTTCAGATAATAGGTATCTATCCTCCTTTGTCTGATTCCACAAAAGTTGAGCCTTGTTGGTCTGCTGAAAGGTGGTCTTTTATATCTCCAGAAACAGCTATTCTTGACAAAGAATTACAAAGAATGTATAAGTAGTTTTTATTTTTTACATAAATAGAAAAATAACAAGAAATTACTAAACAAACACTATTTTCTCCCAAACCGCCATTTCATAAACAGGATGGAAAGAACAAAGAGCATGGTGATTGCGTTTGCGCTGATAATCACCATGTCCCAGATTGCGATGCCATAAATCAGCCACATCAAAACCCCAAAGCCGAGAACAAAAAGATATGCCCAGGAAAAATCATCTAATTCTTTTGTCTTAATCGCTTTTACAAGTTGCGGAATAAAACAAAAAGTAGTGCATAGACCGCCAATATATCCAATAATTTGCCAGTTCATAAAATAGAAAAGAAATGTTCTGGTTAATAAATATGCTGTTACAAAAGTGCAAGAAATTCTTCTCTCGTAAGTCCAGATTGTCGCATGATTTCAATAAGTGTTCCTGTATCAACTTCTTTGTGGAGAGGAACAACAGTTGTTCTTTTTCGTTCTGGTGTTTCTTTGACAAGAATGACATGGCTTCCTTTTTGTCGTACTGCTGCAAAACCTGCTTGAGAAAGTGCTTTAATAATTTCTTTACCCGACAATTGCGGGAGTCGTGGCATCGTCTGCTACCTCAATACTTGTCACAAATGGCTCTTGATTACTTACTCCTTCTGGAAGACCCATAACTTCAATATGTAAAGAAACTGCCTCCTTAAGATTGCGGAGTGCTTCTTCGATAGTCTTTCCTTGGCTGACAACGTCTACTTCTGGGCAAAGAGCAATATATTGCTTCTCTCCTTTTTTGATAATTGCAGTGAGTTTCATAGTGCAAGTAAAGGCATACTTCTATTAATACTTTGTCAAAACAAATCTTCAAAATTCAAAACGCCGAAATGATGCAGTGAAGCTTCAGGCAGCATCAGACCAAGTAAAATAAGCGCAGGCAGCATAAAATACGACCAAAGTCCAATAACAAGCATTGCGGCAGTAATGTAATAAATCTTTTTTCCTTGTTCAAACATCCAAGAGGTGTACAAAAACAAACAGACGAGTTGCGCGGCAATAATAATGCCAAACACCACTGCGGCAGTGGTCATGCTGTCAAAAGAAGACAAGTGCATTGGTGCTTTGAGCCATGCTTTGTAGGTTAAATTTTCAGGTTCCATAGTTTGCCAGTAAATCAAAACCCCAAGAAGGATGATGTGGCAAAGAATCATGATTTGCGAAAAAATATAGGCAACACGCAAATATCCTGGCAATTCTCCGTATCGTAAAGCAAATGTCATCATCACACCTCTTTTTTTATTTCTTCAGAGCCAATGCAATATCCTGTTCCTGCACAGTTTTTCTTCCAGAGTGCATTGCGATTCGTGCGGCTTGTTTGGAAATCGAGGCGCCAAGTTCTTCAAGTACTTGCGTGAGTGTATCTACTGCGTCTGCGCTGACTCGTTTTGCGCCTGCGTCCATTAATATCCGTGCAGCAGGCGCTTTTGGCAGGATCGTTTTTCGTTTTGTTCCGGACATGAAGTTATTACATGTTTCGTGTTATATAAACGTTTTGAGTTTATTGCTTCACAAACTATATAATATGAAAAAAGTTTCAAAATGAGATGAAGAAAATAATAATGTATGCAAGTCTTTTCCTTTTACTCTTTACCATTTCTTGCACGCAGACAAATCAAAAAACTCTCGATCCAAATGATTTTATTCTGACGACAGCAGATGAAGTCAACATCACTGCAGAATATCATGAAACAAACGCAGCAGAGCGGGCAGTTTTGCTCGTGCACATGCTTGGCCATGACAAATCAGATTATGACAATCTCTCATTAAATTTGCAAAAAAGTGGGTTTACAGTTCTCGCAATAGATCTTCGCGGTCATGGGACAAGTGATTTAGATTACACAACATTCACTGATGCAGATTGGCAAAATCTTGTTCTTGATGTGCAGGCAGGAGTTGATTATCTCGAGCAAAAAGGATACAACAGAATTGGTGTTGTGGGTGCAAGCATTGGCGCGAACGCAGCGTTAAAGCAAGGAGTGCAAGATACAAGAATTGATGCGTTGGTTCTTTTATCTGCTGGAGAAAATTATCACAATCTCACCATACTTGATATTGCGCCATTTTACACAAGGCCAGTCATGATAGTTGTTGCTTTAGATGATAAAGACGCGGCAGTTGCAGGAACAAAATTGTATAACAGTATTGGAACAGTTCAACCTAATCTCAATCTCAAAGTGTATCAGGCAGGCGGTCATGGGACAGATATGTTGAAGAATGTGGCTGGCGCAGACGCAACAATTATCAGTTGGTTGTGGAGTAATACATAAAACTGTAAAACAAGAAATTAATTTCTCACTTATTAATCACCATCAACAGTAAAAAGAACATTATCTCTGTCAACATCAAATAATCCAAGCCGTGCGCCAGCGTCGAGCCAGCCGTGCGCGTAATTGAGTGCAGCGAATGCAGTCACCATATCTCCTTTGTCAGCAAAATGCTGTGCGTCAGAATAATATCGCTGCGCCATGTCAAGGAAATCCTCTGCGCTTGCTTTCCAGTTTATTTTCTGCTCTTTTGCGATTTTGATTTTTTTGAGTGCTCTGCCTGTCATGTCAAAGTATTTTGCAAGTTTTTCTGGAGTGATGGTTGAAGTCATAATAATGCCTCTATTTGAAAAGGCAAAGAAACATCTAAATCTTTCATATTTTTTGTTCTCTTCTTGAAGTTGAAAATTGCAAGCCCAACAATTTTTCCGCTTTTCTCATCCACCTGTTCAAAAATATCGTCTCCCACTTCATTAAAGTGTCCTTCTTTCGGTTGTCCAACTCGAATTTCTAAGAAATCTCCTTCTTGATCGTAGTGAATCTGCATGTTGGTTTTCATTTTGTTATTTTCACTGTTTAAAAACTATTTTCGAGATCTTTCAAAAAATCCGCAAAATTTCCGAATTTCTCGTCGATAGATTGATTAATAAGTTTATTCTATAAAATTGATGCAGTAAATAACTGTAACGCCAAGGTCACCTAACATGGTATGGTGGTGGTCTCAAAAACCCGTGTTTGTTCAGCACGGGTATGAGGGAACCACGAGGCTGTGAACGGCCTTTCGGGGTTCAAATCCCCGCCTTGGCGTTTTATATTCATTACTCAAATATAAAGTTTGTTTCAAAAAACAGGAATTAGCAAAAGAAAAAACACACCCCGAAAAAATGCATACAAATCCACAAAAGCAAACACAGGCACTGACAAAAGCCACTTGACCACAATAATTATTTTTATCATTTTCTTCAACGAGAATTTTAGAAAAAATCGCCTGCTAGAACTCAAAAAATGATTTTTTCAAAATTTTCAACAACATTTAAAAACAACCTCTTCATTTCAGACTATAAACCTACAATAATAAACAGAAATAATAACATAATAATTTGTAGGTACCGATGATTGATGAAAGCAGGAAGTGATTCTTGCTGGAGAGAGGTATATTCTATCTCAATGAATCATCCAAAAACAGAAGGTATGTGTTTAGCACCTTCGAAATCCTCGTTGAGGTTTCCGTAGGAGCTGCGTCCCCGGATGGGACAACCCCCCGCGACGCTCTCGATGAGAACTCAATTGGATTTCGACCTTTTGGTGCTAAACGCACAAACCTTAAAAATATTGGAGGAAATAAAAATGGTAGACGTAGATCAAATCTATGAAGCAGTAGAAGTTGCAAAAGCAACAGGAAAAATCAAGAAAGGTTCTAATGAAGTAACCAAAGCAATTGAACGGGGACAGGCAAAGCTCGTTGTCGTCGCGAAAGACGTCCAGCCAGCGGAAATTATCATGCACCTTCCTTTGCTTGCAAAAGAAAAAGGAGTGCCATGCGTTGAAGTGCCAAGCAAAGAACAGCTCGGCGCGGCAGCAGGATTGCCTTTAGGCACAGGCGCAATCGCGATCGTCGTGGAAGGAGAAGCAAAAAAATTAATTCAAGCAATTGCGGGCAACTAGGTGATGTGTTATGTCTGAAAAACCAGAACAAAAAGCGCAGCAGCCAAAACAGCAGGACAAGCCAAAACAGCAAAAGCCTGCTGAGGAAGTCGCGACAAAAGGAGCAGTTACATTCTCTCCTGCAGTTCCAGCGCGTGTCGAAGAAGTGATTGGCAGAACAGGAACAAGAGGAGAAGTCACACAGATCCGATGCAAAGTGCTTGATGGATTTGACAAAAATAAAATTCTGAGAAGAAACGTGAGAGGTCCAATTCAGAAGAACGACATCCTCATGCTTCGCGAAACAGAAATCGAAGCGCGTCCGCTCAATAAAGCAGGACGCGGAAACGCATAAGAATAAAATCCGTTCTGCTTACTGCGTTCGCAACGGATTTTAAGGAAAAAAAGCATGATAGAAAAAAAGAGAAAAAAAACAGGACAGGGTGAACAAAATCAGCATTTTCAACGTTACTGAAGTAAAAATTCTTCATGAACGCAGTGAATGTTAGAATTTTTTAAAAATGGTCAAATGCGCATTTAGCGGCAAAGAAATTCCAAAAGGAACAGGAAAAATGTTCGTTCGCAAGAACGGCCAGATTTTGTGGTTCATGAACAGCAAATGTCAGAAAAATTATCTGGGTTTGCACAGAAAGCCAGTCAACTATAAATGGACAAAGGCATATGTCAAAGGCGAGGCAGGAGTTGCATTGAAAAAAGCAGCGACTGCAGAAGCAAAGGCAGAAAAAGCAGCAGCAAAAACTGCTGCTGACGAATAGGTGATTATGATGGAACGAACATTGATTCTCATAAAGCCTGACGGTGTCGAACGCGGATTGATTGGAGAAATCCTCAGTCGGTTTGAAAGAGTTGGATTGAAAATCATAGGCATGAAAATGGTGTGGATTGACAAGGAATTTTCAAAGAAGCATTATGCGGCGCATGTCGAAAAGCAGTTCTACAAAGGACTGGAAGCGTTTATTGTTTCTGGACCAGTTGTGGCAATGGTTCTCGAAGGCATTGAAGCAGTGGATCTTGTGCGAAAACTTGTTGGCGCGACAGAGCCAAAATCTTCTGCGCCAGGAACAATTCGCGGAGATTACGCGCATCATTCCTACGGATATGCGGATAAGAAAGGAATCGCAATTCGAAATCTGATTCACGCGTCTGGATCTAAAGAGGATGCAAAAGCAGAAGTTGCGTTGTGGTTTACTGCAAAGGAATTGCATTCCTATACGACAGTCCATGAAAAACATACTTTATAAAAATAGGTGTAAAAATCTGGCTCACTGCGTTCGCAACAGATTTTTACCAAAGTAAGAAAAGAGCGAAACAAAAAACAACACGAGGTGAAAAATTTTCCCATGGAAAATCTTTATTATGGCAGAAAAAATGGTGGATCGCGTCATGCGATTAATGACAAACCAGGAGAAAATTAGAAATATTGCGATTTGCGCGCACATTGATCATGGAAAATGTGTTAAAGGAGATGCACGACTTTCTTTGGCATCAGGACGTGCTGTTGGTGCAGAAGAATTGTATGAAACAATTGCCCATTCTGGAAGTATTGTGCAGCAGAATGAAATGCATACAGTGTATAATCCTCAAAAACCAATTCCTGTTTTTTCTTTAAACAAAGAAACAGGAAAAATCGAACAAAAAAATATTACTCATGCGTGGAAACTCCAAGGGGGAAAACTCGTAGAAGTAACCCTGCGTCATGGAGCACAGATAGCAACGACCCCTGAACATAAATATATTGTTTTAGAAGATATGGAATTTAAAGAAAAAGAAGCTGGAGATCTTCGGTTGGGAGATAGGGTTGTTTGTGCGCGACAGCTTGCTCTTGAAGAAAATCAAAATGAAGATTCAAGGAATATAAAGGCAGGAATAATTGAGCTTCTGTGTACAAAAGAATTTTATGTTTCTTTGAAAGAACCATACACAGCAAAAATAAAGAACAAAATAATGCAGTATGGACTAAAAAATATTTCAAAAAAAATACAAGGAATAAAAATAAAATCCTTTTATCATGGAATCTGGCAAAATAGGTATAGATTGCAGGATATGCTTCTGTTAGAACAAGTGACTGGTATACATGGAGAACAGCTCTATGATGCAATTGCAACACTGTACCTCAAAGAAGGGGGGCAAAGAGGAAAAGCGACACAAAGAATTATACTTCCTAAAAATGAAAAAGACCTTTATTTCCTGGCAGGATTGTTTGTCGGTGATGGAACAGGATGTAAATTTGTTGTTGGAAAGCAGGAACTTGCAAATGAGTTCACGCGGATATGCAATGAAATGGGGTTTACGCCTGCCCAAAGAAACTATCAAGGAAAAACACCAGAACTTTGTGCAAATAAAACAGTTGTGGAGATAATGAAAGTACTTTTTGACTATCCTGTCAGACAAAAAAGCCGCAATGTTTCAATTTCCAACTTTCTTTGGACATCCCCAAACAATTGTGTTGCCTCATTTTTACGTGGATATTTTGATTGTGATGGAACAGTAGAAAGAAGCAGATCTGCAATTTCATTAACATCAGTAAGTCCAAGAATACTTAAGGATCTCCAATTGCTGCTCTTGCGATTTGGAATTATGGCTAATAAACAAGGGGATACATTGTATATTTCAGGAGAATCTGCAGGAAAGTATATGGAACAAATTGGTTTTACTGTAAAGACAAAAGAAGAAAAGGGGAAAGGACTTGTTGAAAAAAGTACAGGAAGTACTGTCTTTGACACCATTCCACTTTCACAGCAAACAATGGGATCATTGAGAAAGCTTCCTATGGCGCAATTTGGACAGCACTATTACAAATATGAACAAGAAATCTTGACTCCAACACGAGAAACCTTTTTGCAGATCGTGGAAAGAATGGAGCAAAAACAAGGAACACTTGCTTTGGAAGTGCATAAATTAGCACAAGATTGTATTGCATATGTGGAAGTAACAAATATACGCGAAGATTTTTCTGAAACAGTGTATGATTTTACTGTGGAAGAGAACCACAACTTTATTGCAGAAGGGATGGTTATTCATAACACCACATTTTCTGATAACCTTTTGTGCGGCGCGGGAATGATGAGTGAAGAGCTTGCAGGTCAGGCGCGTATGCTTGATTTCCACGAAGACGAAATTGCGCGGGGTATTACCATTGACGCGGCAAACGTTTCCATGGTTCACGAGTATGAAGGAAGCGAATATTTGATCAATTTAATCGATACGCCGGGACACGTTGACTTTGGTGGAGACGTCACGCGGGCAATGCGGGCAGTTGACGGATGTATTGTTCTTGTCTGCGCGGTTGAAGGAATCATGCCGCAGACAGAAACAGTTTTGCGTCAGGCATTGAAAGAAAGAGTCAAGCCAATTTTGTTTATCAACAAAGTAGATCGACTCATCAAGGAATTACAACTAACCCCAGAAGCAATGCAGGAGCGTTTCGTGGAATCTATTACTGAAGTCAACAGGCTTATCCGTCAGATCGGCGGCGAAGAGTATGGAGAAAAATTTCAGGTCAATGTTCTGGACGGAAGTGTCTGCTTTGGGAGCGCGTTTCATAATTGGGCGCTTTCCATTCCCTACATGAAGAAAAAAGGAATTACATTCAAAGAAATAATTAACGCATATACCAGCAGCGATCCGGATGCGCATAAGGCATTGAAGAAAAAAGCGCCAATTCACGAGTGCATTTTGAACGCGGTTATTACGCACTTGCCAAATCCTGCTGTTGCGCAGCAGTACCGAATTCCAAAACTCTGGCATGGAGAATTGGAATCTGAAGAAGGAAAATCCTTGATGAGATGCGACGCGAAAGGCCCGTTGTTTTTTGTCATTACAAAAATCGTCATCGATCCGCAGGCAGGAGAAATTTCTGCAGGCCGATTGTTTGGCGGCACAATGGAAAAAGGGCAGGAAGTTTATTTGAACAGAGCAAAACAAAAATTGCGTGTTCAGCAGGTTTTCATTTACAATGGAGCAAAGCGGGAGATCGTAGACAAAGCATCTTCTGGAAACATTATTGGGGTTGCGGGATTAAAAGCAATGCCAGGAGAAACAATTACCTCCCAGCCAACAGAACCGTTTGAAGAAATCTCGCACATCTTTGATCCTGTTGTGACCAAAGCAGTGGAAGCAAAAAAACCAAGTGATTTGCCGCGGCTCGTTGAAGTTTTGAGAATGGTGCAGAAAGAAGATCCATGCATTAAAGTCAAGATCAACGAAGAAACTGGCGAACATTTGATGAGCGGCATGGGAGAATTGCATTTGGAAGTTATCGAGAACAGAATCAAGACAGAGAAAGGTCTTGATATTGTCACAAGCCCGCCAATTGTTGTGTATAGAGAAACAGTAACGAAGTTGTCTGAAATTGCGATGGGAAAATCTCCGAACAAGCACAACCATTTGTTTTTCAAAGTAGAGCCAATGCCGCAGGCAATTGCGGACGCGATGAAAGCAGGAGAATTGCCAACAAATTCAAGAATCAAGAAACCTGATTTTGCGTTGCGGGACAAGCTCGCGGCGCTCGGAATTGATCCAAAGATTGCAGTAAAAGTCAAAGACTTCTTCAACGGCAACATTATGTTTGAGCAGACAAAAGGACTTATTCACTTGGGAGAAATCATGGAAATGGTGCTCGATATGTTTGAAGATGTCATGAACGCGGGAACGCTTGCGCGGGAACCGTGCATCAAAGTAATAGTCACGTTGATGGATTGTAAGTTGCACGAAGACGCGATTCACAGAGGTCCGGCGCAATTGTATCCTGCTGTTCGTGAAGGGATTAGGGAAGCAATGAATATCGCGGGTCCAGTGTTGTTTGAGCCAGTGCAGACGCTTCAGTTTGAGTGTCCTGCGGATTACATGGGAGAAATTTCCAAATTGATTGCGAACAAGCGCGGTCAGTTGCTCGAGATGGAACAAACAGGAATAATGATTACCGTGAAAGCAAAACTTCCTGTGGGAGAAATGCTGGGCATGAGCAATGATCTTCGATCCGCGACAGGTGGAAGAGGAAGTTCATCAGTCATTGATCAGACGTATGAAAAGCTCCCTGGAGAATTGCAGAACAAGATCATTACCCAAATCAGAACAAGAAAAGGATTGAGTGAGAATCAGTAATTCTTTTATTTTTATTTTCATGATTTTTCTTATGGAATAGCCCGTTCAACAGACCATTCTCCAGCATAGAGTAAAAGAACGCCAGAACAATTATCTCCTGTACGATACTGTCGTGCCTGTTCAATGCCAACGAGTGTTGTAAGAATATGAAAATTAGTTCCCTTGTGCCCGAAAATAGCAATTTCATCTGTGTCTCTATGGCTTCCAGTAATTTCTTCGATTCCTTGTCGGACTCTCCTTTCTACCATTTCGTGCGATTCTCCTCCCTGAGGACAATACACAGGATCCCGTAATTGTGCTTTGAGATCAGTAATGAAATCACTAATTGGTTTTCCTTCTTCATTTCTGTGGGAAATAAACTCTGCCTTATAATGATATTGACGTAATTTCTATAGAAAAAGAGTAAAACTATATAAGTAAGTTATACCTCCTAGTTATACAAGTTAACTACTAGGTGATACATATGGAAACAGTTGTCAAAACAAAGAAATGGGGAAATTCTGTAGGGGTTATTCTCCCTGCAGAATTTGTCAAACAGCAGCATATTCATCCAGGAGATGATTTGGTCATTGATGTGAAGGAAAAGCACAATGTTCTCAAAGAACTTTTTGGCGCGTTGCCTTTTAAGAAACCAACAGAACAGCTCTTAAAAGAATCAAGAAAGGAGTTGGAAAGCAAATGGATGAGATAAAATATCTAGATACTTATGTCCTTTGCGAAATTGCAAAAGCAAATGTTCGTTTCCTTCCTCTTTTGGTAAACACGAGTGTTGTGAATGATCTGACACTTGCTGAATTTTATGGTGTTATATTGCGTGAATTTAATGAACAAACTGCAGAGTATTGGAAAAGTAAATTTCTTGCATATGCAAAACCAGTTTCATTAGATGTTCTTATTCTTGCAGTGAAGTTTCGAAAGGAGCATGCAAAGCGGAATGTCTCTTTCTTTGACGCAGTCGGCTATATTTTTGCAAAAGAGAATGGTGGTATTTTTGTGACAGGAGATAAAGAATTCCAGCGTTTTCCTCGTGTGGAATTTATTAAAGCATGATTATATTCAATGCACCAGCTTCACTTTCTTTTTCTCATCAATAATGAATCCTTGCAATGCTCCGAAATGAATTGGTTCTTGATGCGGAATCTTCTGCTGCAAAAGAGAGAACGCAGGTCCAAGACAAGGTTCATGGGTAATAATCACTGCATTTTCATTGTCTTGCAATTTCTTCAATGTCTCAAAAATCAATGCAGCCAGTTCTTTGCCGCTGTCGTGTTCAATGTTCGCGCGGGAATCAGCTTGCGGTTCTGTGTTTGTTAACTGGACAGCGGTTTCGTAGCATCTTTTCTTCTCAGAACAAATGACAAGAGAGAACTGCGGAAGAACCCGTTGTGCTTCATGGCATTCCTCTTCTCCTTTTTTAGTAATGCCAGAAGTAAGAAGGTTCTTTTGCGCGTGTCGAAGGACAAAAATATGTTTCATACAATGATTTTCTTCTGAGTATATTTATATGTTTCTTTTCTTTGGGCTAATATGAAACCCTACCAATTTTTCTTTTCAGTTTCTTCTACTTTTCTTCCTTCTTCCCAAATGTTCCAGCAACTAATAATGGAAAGATAATCGTCGCGTCTCCATGTACTTTGACGTGTCCTGCTGTTGCTTTAATCTTTCCCCAGGTGATTGCCTCTTCTGCGTGCGCGCCGGAATCACTGCCGTCAAATTCTTCGGCGGTATTAATGTACACTGCATAATCAAGTCCTTCCCGGAAAATGTTTGCGTTCAAAATAAAATGTTTGACAACTCCAGCTCCCAAAATAATTGCCGCAGTCTTGTCATTATTCAAGCCAATGTCCACTATTTTTTTTGTGTCTCCTGCAATTTCAATGTTAAAATCAGGATGCCGCTGTCGCATGAAATACACCAGATCTCCAAACGAGCCATCAGTCAATGCAGGACAGAAAACCGGAATCTCGTTCTTGAACGCCCAATACAAAATGGAATCTTCGTGGTCTTGTTCAGATGCAATTTCTCGTCCGAGTTCAAATGCAATCTGTGAAGGAGTGTGAATAATGCCTTTTTCTTTTTGTTCTTTGTATAAGCGATCCAAAAAAGGATTAATGAATTTCTCAAAATACAAATAGCGGTCGTTTGGAATAAAAATATTTCCGGTGCGGTTAATTCCTTTTTCATACATGCTTCTGCCGCTGACGTTAAAAACACCAATCGCAAAAGGCTTCAAACACTTGATAATGTCTTCTTCAACGCCCCCAGCTGTGGTGACAAGAACATGCACCATCTTGTGTTTGACAAGATATTTGATGATATCGCGATTGCCAGAAGTCACCATGTTGGAAGTATAGCCGAGAAAAATCGTGCATTTTTCTTCCTGCATTTGTTTGACAAGCTCCACTGCTTTTGCAAAGTGCGTTGCCTGAAATCCGATCGTGGCAAAGCTGTCTAAAAATTCCTGAAAATCAAATTTCTTTTCAAAATTCCATCCTTTGACTTTTGCGAGATGATCAACGTCTGGAGCAGGAGCTACTTGATAATTCTTTTGATCTTTATATTCTGTTGGGTTCATAAAAAATCCTCATATTCACGGATGCGATTCTCAAAATACCTTCTGAACGAAGTGAAGAGAAGGTATTTTGTTTGCTTTATAAAACTTATTGTGGTTGTTACAGAAGAGGGGTAAATCTACTATTTAGAATTGTTTGACAATAATTCCGCTTGTTTATAATTATCGAGATCTATTCTTGTCTGAACACTGTAGATATAGATTCTGTTTAGCAGATATGCACTCACTTGAATAGCAGTATCCTGTTCAAGGTCTTTGGTCATAATGCAGTAAAAAATGCGTAGTTCCTTGTCGTAAATGATGCCGCAGTCATGGAAATATTTTTCATCATCTTTGTATCGTGAACCAAATTTGTGCGCAATAACCACGTCCTCTGGAAGATCTGCAATTTGAGGAAGATTAAATGTGGTTTTTGTCAGCATTTGGAGAATATATTCTGAATCTTGTGGTTCGAGAACAGTGGAAAGGTATAAGCTGGAAAAAAGATTGTAAAAAGAAATGGTGGTAACAGAATTGCTTTGAAATCCATAGTATTTGTAAACAAGATTCTCAAAATCATCTTGATCTATGTTTCTATAGAGAATGTTGAGTGCAGTATTGTCAGAATCCTCTAGCATTCTATCCAGTAATTGACGCACAGTGAGGTACTGTGCAGTTGTGTTATACAAAGTTCCCCAAGTATCTGTTTTATCATTGTCCAGAATAGCAAGTGGGGTATCAAGAGTCATTTCTCCTCTTTCGATCTTCTTCATGACAAGAATTGCAAGAGGAATTTTCATCATGCTTGCAGAAAGATATGTTTGATTTCCGTTAATGCTCATGTGCGCGCCAGACCGAAGGTTTTCCACATAGACAGAAATAGTGAGGTTATTCTTTTCAATATTCTGTTTTAATTCTTCTTGGAGTGGTTCATAATTTAAAATCAAATAACTTTGCGGTTCAAGAATGCCCGAATATATTCTGGAAGAAAGAAGTTTCGTATCGTTTGAAAGAGCTGCGCTTGTTATTTTTTCTGTAGTTACAGTTGATTGTTCCATATTCATATAAATCAAAGCGCCAGATAAAACAAGAATTACTATTGCTTCAAAAACCGCAAATCCTTTTATTTCCATCGTAAAGAGATGTGGTTCTTCTTTCTTTAAATGATTTCCGTTGAAGTGCTATGATAAAATAGTCGCATTATCTTTTTTCCTATTGAGATTTATTTAAATCTACAATTGCCTTTCTCCCTCTTACTGTGATAAAAATATCATAGTGAGAAGTTCCATAGAAAGATACAAAAAAGATGGCATGTCATTTGGATGGCGGGAGTTGTGCCCATGATTGGGGTATGGGAGGAGGCGGTGATTATTTGACGAGCGGCAGCTCTTCATATGGGAGAATGAGCAGTTATGCGGCAGCGCCAAGATATACGGGCAGCAATGTCCCTCTTGGAAGTTATGCAGGTTCAGGAAACGCAGGAGCAGAATATTTGCCAGCGATGAATTCCTTTGGTCTTGCGTCCTATGCCGCAAATCCAAAGTATGGTGCAGTGTATAAGGGAGCAGGAAAATATGTCGGGCAAAATGTTCCAGAGAAAAAGAATCAATCCGGAAAACCGCAGAAAATACTTTTCGCATATAGAAATCAAGAGGGAAAAGATACAGAAAGAAATGAGCAGCAATTTATTGCGCAGGATGTTGCGCGTCCGACAGCAACAAGAAATTCAATTGACGACACACTTGACCAAACAAATGCAATTACAGTGCAGAGAAATTTTTTGGAGCAGATGATTCAGCAGGCAAAGCAGCAAGCGATTGCACCACAACAGATGCAGTATAGGGTAATGTATCAATAAAAATATCATGGACAGAAGGAACACAACACAGAAACTCGCACAAAAAAACACGAACCAGCAACGCTGAGGTATCTTCATGTAATTATTATTTAAAAATAAATGGAAGATATCGAAAAAATAATTTAAAATAATTATTGTGGTCATCTGGCTTTGTCAGGCGAATCAAACAAGCGATTCAAAAAAGAAAGGAGATTATCATGAACCTACACCAAATCCAAAACATTGAGCAGCAGGCAAAAACAACAAGCGACAAGTCAAAAGCAAGAGAATTATTTCTCGACGCGGCAGAAAAGTATTTACAGCTCTCAAAAACAGACAAAGCAAATGAAAAAATATTCCTCCAAAAAGCAACAGAGTTGTATTTGAAAGCGCAGGAGATTCCAGTGCAGCAAGAATCAGCAATTTCAAATTCTTTTAGTTCTGCAAAAAAGCCAAAACTTAGTTTCAAAGATGTCGGAGGTTTAGAGCAGCTCAAAGAAGCAATTGCAAATAAAATCATCAGACCATTAAAGCATCCTTTTATTTATCAGCATTATGGAAAAAAGATTGGCGGAGGAATCTTATTATACGGTCCACCAGGTTGCGGAAAAAGTTTGATAGCAGAAGCG
>JACRKI010000017.1 GCA_016215305.1 Candidatus Woesearchaeota archaeon
GCATTTGCTTCTCGAAATTCTTTTTTCAGACAAAAAGTACAAGAACCGCAAATTATTGAGCAGATTGTGGAGGAATACGCGCTCAAAATCAAGCAGGCGCGGGAAAAGCGAAAACTTAATCAGGAAGAATTCGCGAAAATGCTCAATGAAAGAGAATCAGTGCTGCACAACATTGAAGCAGGAAAACAAAAACCATCCATGGAACTCGCGAAAAAGCTAGAGAAAGTTCTTGGTATAGTTCTTATTGAAGTCATTAAGCCAGATGAAATCACTGCTGAAAAACAGGATTCTCCTCGACCAAAAGGTCCATTGACTATTGGTGATATGTTGCTTATGAAGAAATAAAATTCTATCGTTCCTGATACTCAAACCAGATTGCCTGCCCAACAAGCACAATCAAAATCCACATTGTATAAAAAAATAATTTGATCTGCGGCAACTGCGGGCTTGTTTTTACCGCCCAGACAAATCCAGTCAAATCATGCCAATTGTTACTGACGCTTGCTGCTGTGCCGCTATTTTCTACTGCAACTGCCATGCCAGTGATTCCATTGACATTCACTTCTGTCGCATGATAGCTGAGAATGGTTCCAAAGAAAATGAGAGAAACCAATGCAAGAGAGTACGTGAGCTGCCTTGAATACTGCTTTGCTTTTTCCTTCTTCGTCGAATGTGTCGCGACTAAATGCTCAAGTGTTCCCTCTTTCATTCCTGTTTTTTGGCATAAACTTCTATTTAAGCATTCCGAAATTCCACTGACTTGTTTTATTTGTTCTTTCTCTTCTCTTTTTCTTCTTTTTCCAGCACTTTGGCTTTTTTCCAAATCTCGACTGCTTCTTCTTTGGTCACTATTCGCTTCTGATTATCAAGAATATACGGCTTTCGTCGTTTTATCTTTGCGTTGATGCCTTCAAGAACATCTTTTATGGTGAATAAACCGCGCTCTTCTGCAAGTTTGCATGCGTGCGCCCAATCCATAAGCACGTCTCCTAACTCTTCTTTGACGTTTTCGTAGTCTTTCTTTTCAATTGCTTCGAGAAGTTCCTGCACTTCATTCGCAACACTTTGGCAGTATCCTTCCAGTTTTCTGTCCCGTACCCAAGGATCGCCTTCTGTGCTTTTGTCAATTAAATCAATAAATTCTTCAAAAGATTGTTTCATGGAATTTTGTGTTGATTATTGGTTAAAATAGTTGTTGGTTTAAGAGACAAAAAATAAAAAAAAGAAACACCGTATGAGTTTGAATTACTATTGTTATTTATTCTGCAACAGATTCAATTTCTTTGATCTGTTCTCGAAGGAACGCGATGGTTCGCGTATTGTCCTGCTGCGTCATCAAAGAACCACATTCAGGGCACTTGAACTCATTTGCTGTGCCTTGCTCAAAGTCCAATCGAGTGCAGGTATTTGCACACAAAAAGAAACATCCTGCGTTCTTCTCTTCCCGCTCCAATCTTTCCTGAAGCTTATGCAATTTGCTCTTTTGCAATCGCGTAGAAACATCTTTCAACGCCTTTTGATTGAATGTCCAATAACTGATGTAATATCCTTTTTTGCTGTCTTTTTTTCGCTTGTATTCCGCAAGATTATGGTTGTGTAATCGGTATAAAATGTTACGGACAATGTGGATTTCTGTCTTTGTTTTTTCTCCAATAACGAATTCAGAAATATTTTTCTTTCCTTTGAGGAATTCGACAATAGGCTGCGCGTCTGCGCCAACTGCTTCTTCTATGATTTCATTTGCTTTTTTTGCTGTTACTCTCATGTTGATTGACCCCACATGTCAGACAAAAGCCTATCCCCTGCTTTTGCTGCTTCTGCTTTCCCCACACCAAAATAACCCTATCTCTCTTTTTTTGGGAGGTTATTTATATACTTTTTGGTTTTTTGTTTAGCTCCTCGTGTTTTGCTCCTTTTTTCAGCTGCAAATGTGTCAGAATGCTTATAAGCCTTGTTTCCTGTTGTTTTCGGTTATGGGATTGGTCGGGATAATTCTGTGCAGTGCTGCGCTTGCAGAAGATGCTGTCCCTGAAAAATCCTCTCCCTTCAGTTTTTCTGCTGGGGTGGGATATCGTGTTATCAGTCTGGAAAGCAGCATAACCCAATATGTGCGTCAAACAAACACTGTTGATGGTCTTGAGGTGAGCGATTCTCTTACAAATACTTCTTTTACTCTTCCTTATTTTGTGCTTCGCGCAGGTTTTGAACCGCATAGATATATTCCCCTGATTCCGGACGCTCTTCGCTTTTCTGTGGATGTCGAGTGGACTTCTTCTGCTATTTTTGGAGAAAGCACAAACAATGAAAATATGGCTGTTTCTTACAACGGCATTGATTTCGGGGACGCAAAAACAAAATGGTCGCACTATCTCCAGGATTATTTTTCCTACGGAGTTGATGTTTTTTACTGCACTCATCCCTTGCATCTTTGGTTTATTGAAATCCGTCCTGGATTCGGGGTGAGCGGAAACATTTCTCAAGTATCCAATACCTCTGAAATCAACATGCACCTCGCAAAGAGCAAAATACTGGATGCTGTCAGTGAACAAGCGCTTGAAGAACAATATGGCGTCTATACAAACACCACAACCTATGCAACTATTTCCGGAGATGGCTATTCGGTGTATCCCTATGCAAGCGTTGGCGTTCGTCTCTGGAATGTTTATCTCGTCAGCAATTTTGGCTATCGTTCTGAACACATTCCATTGACAATTTCTCAAAAAACTGTTTCTTCTGATGGCGTTGACTTGGGATCTGAAAGCACTTCCTTAGAATTGGACGCGAGCGGATTTAGCGCATCCATTGTTCTTGAAATCCCTTTGGATGGAAAAAACATTCCCCTCTTGTCATGGTTTCATCCTTCATTTGATCCTGCTGTCAGGAGAGCAGTGAAACATTTTGCAGATCAACAGAACAGAAATTGAACTAACATTCAGGAATATTTTCAAATTCCGGCGCCTGATCATCAGGGCAAATGACTTTCTGATCTCCTTCAATTACTACAGGAGTGATCTTTAATTTTTCGAGCTTTCCGAGATAGACGAATTTGTAATCAATACTCACTTTTCCTGTTTCTGATTGTCCAATCGGATGATCC
>JACRKI010000154.1 GCA_016215305.1 Candidatus Woesearchaeota archaeon
CAGAAAGAATTTTTTCTACGTTTTCTGCGTAATAGTCGCAGACGCCAGCGCATTTATCGACTTCTGCTTCTGCTTCGACAATGCATTTTCCCATTTCTCTGGTCATAAGAATTGCAAAATGCTCTTTCTTGGAACGAAGAATGTTTGCAGTAGATTTCATCAATCTCGCGCGTTCTGCGAAAGACGTTTTTTTCCATTTTTGAAATGCGGCGTCAACATGAGACAGAATATCTTCTAATTCCTGCTCTGTATGTTCTTGATATATCTTAATTGTTTCTTCTGTTGCTGGGTTTATTGTTGTTATCAAAGCACTCACCTGTTATTTTTTTCACTTTATTTTGTTGAACACGAAGCAGCACACAACTCTCAGGAACCAGCAACGCTAACTCGTTGTCCAATATTTTTTATTGATTGAATTTTAAAAATAAATAATAATTATTGTGGTCAGGTTTACGGTGCTAGTTCCATGGTAGCGCTGCTGGTTCGCGAAAGTGTCAGCGATTTCATGAGTTTCATTTTCACAACGACAAAATCGGACAAACCTTTTGTGCCAATTTTTTATTAAGCTCCTGATTCTTCGAAGGATTGACTTTAATTTCCACAATGCAAAGTTCTTGACTGCTAATCGCTTCCTGCAAATTTTGTTTTAATTCATCCAGAGTGTTCGGTGAATATCCTTTGATGCCAAAACTTTCAGCATAGAGTTTGAAGTCTGGATTTGTTAGTGCAGTGCCAAATGATTTGCCAGTATGCGCTTCCTGTTTCCAGGTAATGAGCCCATAATTATTATCATTGAAAACAATAATAGTGTAGCCGATGCCCATGCGTTTCGCGGTTTCGATTTCCTGACTGTTCATCAAAAAACCGCCGTCACCGCACGCCGCGACAATGCGCCGCTCGGGATGCACAAGCTTTGCCGCAAGTCCGCCGGGAAGCGCAATGCCCATGCTCGCGAGTCCGTTGGAAACAATAACTGTGTTTGGAGAGTATGAAGGATAATTTCGCGCAATCCACATTTTGTGACTTCCAACATCAGAAAGAAGAATGTCTTCGTCATGCATGCATTCCCTGATAATCTGAAGCGCTCCGGGAATAGTAAAGGGTTTTCCGTCTTCCAAAGAATAGGTTGCAAAATCAGCCAGAATAAGTTTTCGCACAGGAAGCGCCCAGTTTGTAAAAGTAAACGCATTTTTTTCTTGCTCCACTGCGTTGTTCAATTCCCATAATGCGCCGCTGATATCACATACCAGCTCGATAGCAGGCTGGTAATACTCATATACTTCTGCGGGAGAGAAATCAATGTGAATTATTTTCTTGTCTTTTTTATGATTCCAATTTTCCGGATCGTATTCCGCGACATCATATCCAATAGTGATGATGACATCAGCTGCGTCGATCGCGCACATCACGTAATCCTTCATTTTCAATCCAACTGAAAAAAGAGAATGTTCATCTTTGTCAGAAACAGCTCCCTTTCCCATGAATGTTGAAACAACAGGAATGTGCGTCTTTGTGACAAATTCACGAAGATGTTTGGACGCGAGTTTTCGAATCGCGCCATTCCCTGCAATGATTAATGGTCGTTTTGCGCTCTTCAGAAGTTCCGCTGCTTTTTGGATTGCTTTGTATTCAGGAGCTGACCGGCGAACGCGCATAGGTTCAAGAGGAATTGCCTTGACTTCCATTTTCGCGATGTCTTCAGGAACCTCAATGTGCGTCACGCCTGGTTTTTCCATTTCCGCAAGCTTGAATGCTTTTCGCACAGCTTCTGCGGTAATTTCTGGATGAGAAATTTGCGTGTTCCATTTCACAATGGGTTTAAACATGTTGACGATGTCAATAGCTTGATGGCTTTCTTTGTGCAGTCGTTCCATGGATCCTTGCGCGGTAATCGCGACAACAGGACTTTTGTCAAGATGCGCATCGGCGAGGCCAGTGATGAGATTTGTCGCGCCTGGACCAAGGGTTGCAAGACAAACGCCTGCTTTGCCAGTCAGTCTTCCCCAGACATCTGCCATGAATGCTGCGCCTTGTTCATGTCTTGCGGGAACAAAAACAATGGAAGAATTTGCGATTGAAAACAAGAGATCCTCTGTTTCTTCTCCTGGAAGTCCAAAAATATATTTGACTCCTTCTGCTTCGAGGGATTTGACAATAAGGTCAGAGACTTTCATGAAAAAGTGATATACACACTCTTTTTATGTGTTATGAATCAATCACAGCAGCGAATCCTTCTGTTGCTCTCGTGTCCGCTGAATGTGGGAAAGAATAGCCTGCAATGGTTTTTGCAGTTTTTTCTCCCGGACTTCAGGAGTCAAGCGCTCCCCCCAGATTTTTTCAAAATTAATTCTGTGGAGATTGTAGAAATATTTCAATTCATTTGGATCCGCGACTTTCAGAACGTCAAGTTCAGGAGCAAACATTTCAGCATATCTATCTCGTCGTCTGATGAGTTTCGCAGTTCCATTTTCTTTTGCGAGAATGATAGGAACCCGCTTCAAGCTGTTGAAGTTGCTTGCGAAGACAACGCTATACGCGCCGCAATCCATAATGGAGAGCAAATCTCCTTCTTCAAGTTTTGGGAACCAGCGATTTTTTGCCATGACATCAATACAATCACAGGTGCTTCCAAAAACACTGTATTTTGTGGTGATTGGTTTGCTCAGTTTATTTGCAGGCAAGACTTCATATTGACAGTTGGAAACAAATCTGTCTGCGATCATGTTGTACACTGAACCATTGGTGATAACCAAATTCTCTTTGCCCATTTTTTTGGAGCTGACCACCTTAACAAGTCCAATCATCGCGTTCGCGACAATATATTTCCCCGGCTCAAAAATGAGTGTTGGTTCTGGAAGATTATATTTCTGAAGAAGCTTCTGCAATTTCTCAACAATCATGACTCCTGCTTTCTGGAGATTATAGGATCGTCCATACCTGACTTGCGAATTGTCGTTTGTCGGAAATCCACCGCCCAAGTCAAGATATTGAATATTCGCGCCAAGTTCTGTTGCGTGCGCTGCGAGCTTGAGCAACTTATCAGCTGCAACACAATATACTTGGGGGTTCGTAATGTAACGTCCGTGGAAGTGCAATCCAATAAGTTCAATGTGCGGATGGCTGACTGCGAATTCAATTGCCTTTTTTGCTTCAGTGATAGGAATTCCATATTGCTGCTTAAGGGTAGAGTACTGTCCCAATTTAATCAATGGATTAATTCGCAAAAAGATGCGAATTCGAATATCCAGATTTTCTCCCACCATCGCGATTTTCTGGAGTTCTTCCATGGAATCCGTGGTAATGGACTGCACCCCAATCATTGCCGCGAATGCAATGTCTTGATAGGTTTTGTACAGATTCGTAAAAGTAATCTGATGCGGCTCATAATCTGCGAGAAGACCAAGAATAATTTCTCCGACGCTGCTTGCGTCAAGTTCAAATCCTTCTTCTTTCGCGATTTTAATGATAGAAATGTTTGAGTTTACCTTGCAGGCGAATTGCGGCCTGAATTTTGGGTAGGGGAATGCGTTTCGAAATGTCCGAAGACGATCACGGAGTTCCCGCTCCACAAGAACGTACATTGGCGCGCCGAATTTCGCGTCGAGTTCTTTGACGCTGACGCCTTCAACAAGAAGATTTCCTTCTGCGTCCTGGCTCAAAAAAGATTTCCATCTATCTTTAAGATGTCGTTTGGAAACTGGATGCCTTTTTTTCTTCGAGAGGGAGGGAGAAATTGTTGTTGCTTGATCTGATGCTTGTTCAGAAGAAGCGTGATGCTGCGCATGCTCGCGAGAAATGGTTGATGCAATGGAATCAGGTAATGTCGTCATTTTTTATGTGCTGTGTTCGCCCCCGTATTGCCAGGATATGAGCGTGTTCCCATATACTGTTGTGAATGATTTTCCTAAATGAATGTTCTCCTATTTAAATGTTACCCTTTGTTTTGGTCCATTTTTGCTGACGAGAAAAGAGAGTTTGAGACGGAAAAAAAGAGTCATGAAGGAAAAACACACTAATCGAACTTGCAAAAAAATAGTTGCACAAACTTACCCCTCTGGAACTAGCAACACAAGCTTGACCACAATAATTATTATTTTGAATAGTCTTCAGATAATTTCCTCGAAAGATTTCTTCAACATTTTTCATTGAAATAGAAAAAAATACTCTTACAATCTTACTTGCTCTTCTTTTCCATATACATTGTTTTGCCGCAAGTTCTGCGATCCTTATGTTCTGCCATAAAGAATCCTTCGCCTGCTTTTGGAGAGAATTTTTTTAATCGAACAAGAGAATTTCCTTTAACTTCGTATGCTTTGTACAATTTGGAACCGCGTCCCACTTTCTTTTTAACGTCTTTTTTTGCTTCAGCCATAAAATTTCATCTCCTCACTTCGTTCGGAAGAAATTTTACACTTCCAACGATTTATTATCATAAAATTATTTAGCCTCAGCAGGCGCTTCTGCTGGTTTTGCCGCTTCAACAGCAAACCCATTCTTCTTGAGCAAGTTTGTTCCTTCAAGATGTTTCAAAACTGCCTGATCGTGATAAATGTGCGCGATCATTTTTGCTCTGCGCATGCCGTATCTGCCATACAAATGACGAACAACAACATTGTCTTCAGTCGCTTTGATTTTGTGCGCGAGTGCTTTTCGCACCTCAACAAGAGAAGGAGTAACGCCGTCAAAATGGACATATCCTGTCACTCGTTCTCTGCTCAATAAAGGCATTTTATTTTGTTTTTTTACTTCAATGTCCATCATGATAATCCCTCGGTTTGTTTTTTTGATGAGAAGAAATTACAATAAATTTCTTTTTATTTCACCTTGATAACATATTCCCCTTTCTGATGAATGCCAACTTGTTTTGCAATGGTTGACTTGCTCACGTCAAAAAAAGTCATTCTTCCGTTCCAGCTTTCAGAAAACTGAGCGCCTTTACAAATAGGACATTCACTGCCTTCAACAAATATTTTGCAGGATCGACATACTTTTTTTTTCATATTAAAAATCCTTGCATTCGTGCTTCGCACTCATGAAGGATTTTTCACACTCCATGTTTTGTTTATGTATTTATCTTAATCTCTTTTTATTACTTTTTCTTGTCTTCTCTTTTCTTATTAAAATTCTTCATGAGGCTGAAAGCCGAATGTAAGAATTTTATTTTTTTCCTTTTGCAGGAGCAGCCTTTGCTTCTTTTGGTTTTGCTTCTTCGTCAGCCCATTCAAGTTTTCCAAGACCAGGCTGGCGCATGGTCAATCCCAATTTTGGATTATTTGCTTCTTTGAAGGAAACCGCGATGATCTTTGCTTTACAAATATCTCCTACTTTCAACATTCGCTTGGATTCTTTTCCAACGAGCACTTTGTCTTTTGCAAAGGAAACGAAATCGTCCATGGTCTGACTCACGTGAATCATCCCTTCGATTGGACCAATAGTCAAAAACGCGCCAAAATCAGCGATGTCTTTGATTCTTCCCATGACGACTTCCTGCATTTCAGGTCTGTAGACGAGAAGTTCAAATTGAGTTTCGTAGTGTGGAGCGCCATCGCCTGGAATAATGATTCCTTCTTTGATGTCTTTGACACCAGGAACATCAACAACAATGCCGAGATCCTTGGAAATAAAACCATCATATTTTTTCTTGACTTGCTTGACGATTGCGTCTTTAATGTCTAATCCAAGAAAAGCAGGTGCAACACGGACATGGTCATTGACGACAACTTTGTAAAACATTTTATATCAAAATCCCAACATTCGCTACGCTCATGAAGGATTTTGAGAAAAACATATTTTTCAAAAACCCAAATGAGGAAGCAATGAGCAGATTATCCTCCGTTTTCTGATTATTATTTTTTATTCCTTAATTTTTATTCTCTAAATATGATATATTTTTTTTGCCGAAGTGAGAGAAGATTGTGTCCTATCCTTCGCTTCAGTTCCTGATCTTGTGTTGCAATGATATATCCTTCTTTCGAAAATGCAACAAGCAAATCATCAACAGTACCTTCTTGGTCGCAGGCATGTATTTTAATATTTTGTGTTTTTAAAAGGGCTTTTGTCAATTTCACCTGCAATTTCTGCTTTTGCCCCCCTTCAGCGGCAACTTTATCGAGTTCCCAAAGTGATTTCTCGACGACATAGAGTTGGTAGTGCTCTGGGAAGAGCCTATCGATTTCCGCAAAGATATCGACATTGCACTGTGCAGGAATCAATAAAAAGTTTGTGTCAAGGATGATTTTTTTCATTTTTGTCATTATTCAAGAGAGAATAAACTGCTTGAAAAGCGGGTCATTAAAATGATATTTCCCATTTTTATCAAGTATCCCTTTTTCTTCCAATGCGTTGAGTGCTTTATTCAGTAATTGTGAACTCTTAATATCATACTGTTTCAGTACATTCTCAGAGAACAACTTTGTTTCTTTCATCGCTATTATTCTCAATGCCTTACGATGAGAAAGAGAAAGCCTATTATATACTTCTTCATACATATACCTATTTGAACACCATTTTTATAAACTTTTTGGTTTCAAACTTTTTAGTTTGTTCTTTCTCACGAAACCTTTATATCCCTCCTTCTCTCAAAATCACCCCATGGCAGGAATGGAAGGATACACGCGATTGCCCTCGCGATCAAAAGGACAGGTTGTGGAGTCAAAGCTTGGTGCAGAGTTTCTCAATCAAAGAGTCGGCTATAAAGGCATTTTCGATTTGAATGAACTTTACAAGATTATTTATGACTGGCTTGTTTCCAGAGGGTTTCAGGTGCATGAAAGCAAATACAAAAGCGTCGTGATGGAAGGCGGCGGCAAAGAGCGGTCGTTTGACTGGTATGCGGAAAGAAAAGGAACAGAATTAGTCATGGTCAATATGAAAATTCACTTCAACTTGCAGGATCTTCAGGAGATTGAAGTGGTCAAAAACGGAGAGAAAAAGAAGCTTGTCAAAGGATATTTGTTTATCCGGATTACCCAGGATTTGGAGTTTGACTTTAGCGAACGATACTCATACACAAAATTACATCAGACAATTCTTAAATTTATGACAGAGTGGATGATGCAAAAGAAGATAGAGACGTATTGGGAGGACAAAGCGCGGTTCAAAGCGTATGAATTGGCGAATGTCATCAAGGAAAGTCTTGATTTCATGACAAAAGGAAATGAGCATTATGACGTGTGGTGACAAAACGTTAGCATTCGCTTCGCTCATGAAACGTTTTGGTAAAAAACAAAAACATATAAAGATAATAACTTTGAAAATAATAGAGGTGAAAAATTTCACATAAGTACACGAAGTGCACGAATGCTGAAGTTTTTATAATGGCAAGAAAACACGATAATAGCATGTCATCAAGAAGCAATACAACCGTCAATAAAGCATATATGGAAAAAGTGACAAAGAGCGCGAATTATCAGGCAAGCGAAAAAAAAGCGCGCCAAATGCATGAAGTGGAAAAGCACATGATGCATGACCAGACTATGAGAAAGAAAGAGTATGATTGATTTTTTTATTTCTTCAATCGTTCAAACTCTTCCTCATACAACGCGGCAAGAGCAGGATCATGAATAATCAAGATGTTTTCATCATTTTTTTCATTTCCATTTTTGGAAGGATTCATAGAACCAGTAATAACAATCGCATGATCAACAATAAACACCTTGTGATGCAGGAAGTGAGGATTTCCATCCCAAGACACATTGAATTTTTCATGCAGCATATTGTATTCACTGTAGGCGTTATTCTGCGATTTTTCCATGACACCGGAAATTTCAACACCAGAATTTCCTTTCTTAACAAGCAAATCGCCAATCGCGTCTGACGTAAAAGAAAAGGTCATGAAATGTACAGAAGTATTTGCGGTTGCAAGCGCATCCAGAATATGCTGTTCGCAAGTATCTTCTGGACAAAAATAATTTTCAAGAGTAAAATTGTTGAAAAGAAGCTGTGGAATAGCGACGGTATCATCTGCGCCGAATTTTCCATTCCACAAACTCAAAAATTCATCCTCATAATTGGCAGCAAGAATTGGTGAAGAAATAAAGACAAGATTATTGTTGTTTTGTGTCGCGTCAGAAACAGTAGGATTCATGGAACCTGTCATCATTTCCTTTCTGTCAAAAATGCAGAATTTGTCGTGCATATACGCCTGTCTTGTATCAAAATGAACAAAAGAAAGCCAAGA
>JACRKI010000155.1 GCA_016215305.1 Candidatus Woesearchaeota archaeon
AAATATCCATTACTTCGTATTTTCAGTGGAAGCGGGGAATTTGTAAAGCAACTTCATTACTTATGTGCAAGGTTAGGATATCACACAAACATTGCAGAAAATAAAGCAAAAACATCAAAAATGGTAAAAAAAATAAATCTTAAAGTAAATTATTGCCTAACATTTTCAAGAATAAATGATGTTAAACGGATTTTAAGGTCAATGCCTAAACTTGGTCCGAAAGCAATTAACTCTTACAAATTAGCAGCAGCATTCAAATTACATCACAATAAAACTAGCATTATAGGCCAATTCATTCACTGGGAAGATATTATCTCTATTAAAAAAGAAAAAACGTCTGAGTATGTGTATAATTTAACTATAGAAGAAGATTCAAATTATATAACTGGCAATATTATCACGCATAATTGCGGAAGAGCAGGTCACAAACTTCATGAGACTGTCAAAGGCAGAATTATTGTGATGGACAGAGATGATTTGGTGGAATGCGGCGTACTTTTGAAAGCTGCTGTTGAAAAAAAAATTGACAAAGTCCACATTCCTGTTCGTTGTTTGGATGTGCTTGCACAATATCTCGATGGATTGGCGCTTATGCAGGTGTGGGATGAAAAAGAATTGTATGAATTGGTTCAGAGGAGTTATTGTTATCGTGATTTGGCCTATTCTGATTATCAGGAAGTTCTTTCCTATTTGGCAGGAGAATTCACGACATTAGAGGATAGGCACATCTTCGCGAAAATCTGGAGACAAGAGGGAAAGCTGGGAAAGCGTGGAAAACTTGGTCGAATTATTTACATGACGAATCTCGGCACAATTCCGGATGAATCGTTTATTACTGTGAAAGTAGGGACGCAAAACATCGGCCATATTGATGAAGGATTTCTGGAAAAATTACGTCCGGGAGATGTGTTTATTCTTGGCGGAGATACATATCAATTCAAATTTTCGCGAGGCATGGTTGCGCAGGTTGTCGCGACATCAAACAGGCCGCCGACAGTGCCAAGCTGGTTTTCAGATATGCTGCCATTGAGTTTTGATTTGGCATCAGAAATCGGCAAGTTCAGATATTTGATGGAAGACAAGTTCAAGCATGAAAAATCCAAAGAAGAAATTCTTGCGTTTATTCATGAGTATTTGTATGTCGACAAAAACAGCGCAGAAGCGCTGCACAATTATTTCGCAGAACAGTGGGAATATGTGGAGCAGATTCCATCGGACAGAAAAATCCTTATTGAACACTATTATGACAAGCAGCATAAAATTATTTTTCACAGTTTATTTGGCAGAAGAGTCAATGATGTCTTGAGCAGAGCAGTTGCGTTCGCGATCGCGAAAACAGAGCATCGTGATGTCGAGATTGGGATGAACGATAATGGATTCTATATTGGTTTCACTAAAAAAGTTGACGCGGTGAAAGCGTTGAAAATGCTGAAAGCGGATAAATTAGATCTCGTGATGAAGCACGCGATTGATCAGACAGAAATTTTGAAAAGGAGATTTAGACATTGCGCGACGCGCGGGTTTATGATTTTGCGGAATTATTTAGGACGGCAGAAGAATGCAGGACGCCAGCAAGTGAGCAGCATGATTCTGATGAGTTCTGTGAAAAGAATTTCTGATGATTTCTGTATATTGAAAGAAGCAAGGCGAGAAGTTCTGGAAGATTTGATGGATATTGAAAATACGAAGAAAGTGCTGCAGCAGATTGAAGAGGGAAAAATAAAATTAATTCAGATTGAAACAAAGATTCCCACACCGTTCGCGTTTAACATTGCGCTGCAGGGATTTATGGATGTGTTGAAGATAGAAGATAAGATTGAATTTTTGAAGCGAATGCATGAAATGGTTCTTGCAAAAATTAGTTTGGAGAAGGGGAGAAAGAAATAGAATCACAGACATACACTTGTATCATCGGTCGCGCTTCTCTAGCATCGCAAATACACGCACCAGCATCACTAAAAATTCGCCAAGCAACACAGTGGTATCTTCATGTAATTATTATTAAACATAAACATTTATAAACATGGAAATTGCTGGACAGATGAGAGAGCTAAAATGAATTTAAGAGAACTTGTTGAAGGATCTTTGGTTGAGGCAGCGAAGCTAAGCAAATCTGACCTTATCATTGGAGGACTAGGAGCTGTAGCTTTTGGAGGTAGTTATTGTTTCGATTATAAAAATATTGATGAGACTTTCCATTATAGTGGTGCTGTTGCAATGAGTTATGGTCTTGCTGGACCTTTTGTATTTAGAGCAGTTAAGTATTTGTATGAGAGAAAATAATTCTATCCTCTCACCCCAAACACAATGAATCCTGCTGCGACGATGTTAAGCAATGCGTGTCCCGTCATCATGGATGCTGGCAATCCTGCAACAAGCATATAGACATGAGACAAAACAACAACCGCAATACCAACCCAAAATAACATATTCTTTGTTTTTTTACTCGCCATTTTTCACACCTCAGAATATTTCAAAAAATTCAAACAATCTCCACATCTTCCAACTGTCTTTGAAACACCGTAAACGCAATCTTTGTTTGCACAACTTTCCAATCAAGATGCCGAATAATGTGATCCATTGCGTTCAGCAAATTCCGCTGCGTCACAATGCCAGTCACATGACCATTTCTATTGATGACAGGAAATCTGCGAATGTTGTATTTTTTCATCAACGCAAACGCACTGATGACATCAGCGTCCTCTGGCAGAGAGCGGACAGTAAGGGTCATGACTTCTTCCACAAGATATTTGTGCGGTTCTTTTTCTTCGAGAACTACCTTCCGCAAATAATCGCGTTCAGTAATGATGCCAACAGGCTTATTATTCTCCTCAACAACAAGACAGCTGACATTGTTTCTTGCCATCTTTTTTGCCGCGTGCAGAAGATTCTCTTTTCTGCTGATGGTCAATACTTTGTGTGTCATCCAGTGGCACACCTGCCGAAATTCTGCTTCTTTTTCTAATGCCTGACTCCCCATCTGTTAGTTTCGCGATTCCAAAGTATTTAAACATTGCGAAGATGTGTTACTATTAGGGAAGTAAAAAACGCATATTTTCCCTGCTTTTTGAGAATAGAACGGAAAATGTGCGTTTTTTAATGCAAATGTTTTTATATGCCAATAGCAGAAAGAAGCAGTAAGACATGAATATGTGCGTTCAAAAGCTCATGTTCCAAGAGAAAAAAGAGATAAAAGATGAGGTGAACCCCGTGGCACAAACACAAGAATTCTATGATGTAAAGACAAAGAAGAAGTTTAAGACAGACAAATATAGGCTCGTAAGCAAAGGCGGACGAAACTTTATTGTCGCAAAATCCGAATCCGGCCCGCATGAATGCTGGAGAGTAGTTTCCAAAGAAACTGCCGCAAAGTTGAAGTAAATTTGTTTTTAATTTCTTATTTTTTTGATTTTAATTTTTTGTTTTTGATTGTTTTATTGTGTTCTATTATTTAAACTATTTATTCATTTCTTATTTGTTCAAATTCAAAACTATGTGCTTCTGAACGAAGCACGAATCCTGCTATGCCTCGAATAAAAACTCGGCATAGCAGGATTTCTCTATCAATGCTCTGAGCGTTAAGCGAAGAGCTGGGATAAAGAGGATATAACCTATACAAATATGCTGATGCGAGGGTTTCTATGAGCATCAGCGTATTTGTCGTTATGTTTTTAGAGAACTCTGCTGTTTATCCAAAATTATGTTTAGATATTAAACAAAACATTAGAAGATAACACTAAGATAGAAAATACACAACAAACTTTATTCTCGACAACCAAAAAAACACACCAAAAAATTTATAAACCAGCTTCGTCATCTATATTTAAAATTTCTCCTTGGCGGGGGCTGTGGAGAAAATAAGTTTTATTTTTTCGTCAAGAACCACTGGTCAGAGACTGGCGGCATGACGCGAAAGCGACATGCTAGTTCGAGAAACCAGTGGTTCTTGACGCATTACGAAATACCGTATATCGAAATTCGATTGTGGACTTTGTCCACAGGAGATAACACCATTGATATTTCGAAATGCGTTAATAATTGTGGGGGAAGCACTATGGCTCAATTCGTCAAGAAATGTCCTGAATGCGGCGGCGCAAACTTATTCTGGAACAAGGAAAAAGGAGAGATCATCTGCAAAGAATGCGGCCTTGTTGTTGAAGAAAAGATGGTAGACTTTGGTCAGGAATGGCGGGAGTTTGACAGTGACGGCGCAGATAAGCGAAGACGAACAGGCGCGCCAATGACCTACACGCAGTATGACAGAGGGCTTGGAACTGAAGTCGGACGAAAAGCAGATTTATACCAGTTAGGAAGCAGAGAGAGAAACAAATTCTACAGATTACGAAAATGGCAGTACAGAATCAGTACCGCGATTGAGCGAAACTTGAAGCTTGCGCTTGCAGAATTGAAGAGAGTGAGTTCATTTTTGAAATTGCCAGAAAGCGTGGAAGAAGAGTCTGCGCGAATCTACACCCTTGCAGTCCAAAGAGGACTTGTGCGAGGAAGAAGCATGGAAAGCGTTGTTGCTGGCGCATTATATGCAGCGTGCAGACGACATGATGTTCCAAGAACACTTGATGAGTTAAGTGAAGCGTCTGGCATTGAAAAGAAAGAAATCGGACGAACGTATAGATTTGTCACGCGAGAACTCGGAATCACGATTTTACCAAGCAATCCAGTGGATTATATTGCGCGATTTGCGTCTGCGTTGAAATTAACTGCAGAAACGCAGAGTAAAGCAATTGAAATCCTTGATCGTGCGCAGAAGAGTGAATTGACTTCTGGCAGAGGTCCAACAGGAATTGCGGCAGCAGCTTTGTATGTCAGCGCGCTTATTCATGGAGAAAAGCGAACACAGCGAGAAGTCGCGGATGTTGCTGGCGTCACAGAAGTTACCATTCGAAATCGCTACAAAGAACTTCTTGATGAGTTGCAGTTAGAGAAAGAAATCAAGAAGACAAAGAAAAAGAAGAAGTAGTGAGGGATAAATGTATGGAAACAATGGAGTTAAGAGATTTACTTTTTGCTACGTTAGGTGCTACGTTAGGAATAGGTACAACTGTTGGAATAGCTGCACTCGTTTATGCATACAGAAATAAAGATCACACGAACATTGAACAGAACAAACCTTTACAACCATTAAACGATTATGATTCTACTTTAGATAGATTAGTATATCAGCATGAACTTTCTCAAGGACAACTAAACCACCTTAGAGGCCTCTATGTTGCGTATCACTTGGGTAAAGTATGCACTATTGGAAATACAGAATTAGATCTTGCTCAAAAAGTAACTAACTTAAGGATAAATGGAAAATGTTTCATTGTAAAAGTTGGTGCTCAAGAACACACATGGGGAGGATTCGACTACCCTGACTAAAATTTTTGTTCAGTAGTAAGTAAGATACTGTCTACTCTTCAGTACCCATGCAAAAATTTATAAAATTAAGTAAACGTAGTCTTTTTGGGAGGTTGATTTTTATCTCTGCTCTTTGAGCTGGTGTTCTCCACTTTTTCTCTTTTTTTAATTTTTGCTCGTCAATAAAATTGTAAATTATGTCAAAAAAGTTTAGAATGTCATCAGCAGAATTGAATTCTTTGAAGTGCCTCATTATTTTTGTCCTATCTTTTGAGTATTGGTGAT
>JACRKI010000156.1 GCA_016215305.1 Candidatus Woesearchaeota archaeon
CAGCGTTCAACGTTTTCATTTGAATACGCCGTGTTTTGCCGTCAATTTCCGCGTTCAAAATATAATCTGGCTTCATGTATCCAAAATAACTTTGCCCGACAATTTCAAGACCAGTCGCTTCATCAATTTCTCCGGATGTACTTTCCACTTGATCAGTATAACTTTCTTCACCCCAAATAGAGTTTTGACCAGAATTCTGCTGTGAAAAGACATAGAATAATATCACGACAAGCGCGACAATGAGGACGCCAAGAATTTTATTTCGATGCTTATTTGCTTTACTTTTTGTTTTCTTTGCCAAGGATGCACACCTCCCAATGTGTCTGTTTGTTTGACTTCATCCCTTCTGTGTGACGAGAGTATATAAACATTTATGTTGATACAAAAGTGGTGACAGAACTATACTACTGGGGGGTGTTTTTTGTGTTTTGTTGTCTTGTTGTCTTTTCTATTACTACATAAGTTAATATCGTCAGGTGCTTCTCTTGATAATATGGAAAAAAAGCAATTAAAACAGATTTTTGATGCAGGAAAGCTTGCCGCATTGCTGTATATTGTCAGTCCAGTTTCTTGCTTGTATGAGCATAATGATGAGGTTCAGTCGCAAGAGATAAGACATTCAGCAGTGTATGTGGTTCAGGATGCAGCTGATCAAAAGAGTGCTGCAGAAAAAAAACCATCATTGTATGATCTCAAAGAAAAGCCAAAAGTGATTGTATTTTCCGGTCACGAGCAGAATAATGGCGGCGCGATGAGTAGTACAGGAGTAAACGAATATGAATATAATGACCGCGTTGTTGCCCAGTTTAGAGACTTGGAATCTCCTCTTGAGTATATAACGCATCTCGCGACAGAAAATATTGATATCAAACAGCGGCCAGCGCTTGCAGAGCAATCAAGCGCTCAAGTATATGTGGAGATCCATCATGATTCTGTCAACAGAAAAGATCTGAGGAGCGCAAAAGCTTCTGGCGAAAACGGACAGCGAAAGTATGGCGGCTTTTCATTGCACATAAATCCGAATGGGCGATGGTTTTATGACGATACAAAGGCTATTGCTGTAGGAATGAAAGATTGTTTTATAGATGCAAGACTGGAGCCAAATACCTATCACGCAGAGGAAGACACGGGAATCCGGATGCAGGTTGCGGAAGAAGGTGTCTATACAAGACCTGGGTTGTATATTCTTCGAAATGCAAAGATTCCGACGCTTATTGTCGAGGCAGGAAGCATTGTTGTTCCGCAAGAAGAAGCGATTATGAGAAAAAAAGAAACGCAGGAAACCATTGTGCGATGCATTGACGCGACATTGATTCAGTATTTTGAGAATAAATAAAATGATGAGTTCTCATCGCTGTTTTTCATTTGTTGTGATACTTTTCATAAAGTTTGAAAATAAAATATTTTAACTGATATCAATGAGTCAGTGCTCAGTATAAAAGCTTCGCACTGACTCATTGTATTTCTTCCCTTTTCTCAAAGTAAGCTACTAGATTAACGATTAGTAGAATTTATTGATTAACACTAAATAATATTGATATGTTGAAATATCATAAGCAAAGAAAAAAACTATATTTATTTTGTTAACTTAATTACATTGGCTTGCTCCGATTGGGATTTTTTATTTCTGCAATGCATGATACACAACATCCACTTTATGTTCAAGTGTAGAATAAGTGTCGTGCATTTTCGCAGGCAGGTCATATTTGACAGTGACAGCTCCTGCGGCAAAGAGCAATGCGTATGCCCATTTGTGTTTTCCAAACTCCCCATTTTTGAAGTTTGTCTGATAAAAGTTTCCAACTATTCCCATTTTCTCATCATCCATTGTATTTTTTAATTTCTCATGCATCACCAAAAAAAACAAACAAGCGTAATGATGACTGCGAGTGTTTTCCAGATGTACGGACTGTATCGAACTTCTTCTTTCACTGTCTCAAATCGAGGCAGTCCTGTTCTGTCATATTGCATCATGGTTTCACCGCAATTCAATTCTGTCTATTATTTCAGCGCCATGTGTTGCTGCTGATAAATTGTTTTTTCCATCTCCTTCGCCATCTGTTCTAGTCCAGTGACTTTATTGTCGTAGGGAAGATCTGCGAAAAGATGAACAGAAATCCCTTCCTTGACAGCAGGAGATGCTTGTTTGTACATTGCCGCGAGAACATCGTGTTGAACAGCAGGAGCTGCGTGGTCATATACTATCATAATAATATCTCGCTGGACAGCAGGAGGTTGTGCAGCGACAAAGGGTCCAAGATCCGGGTAAGGATCTGCTGCTTTGACCTGCGTGTTTGAAGCTGGTTTGTATATATTGACAGTCGCCCCAGCATCCTCACTGCCACCCGCGCGAGAAGTATTCCCTGAAAGTGCGCTGCCTATACCGGAGGTATAATCCGCTGCAGTAGAATAAACCGATGAGCTTGCAGAACCAATTGCGTCATCAATGTTTAGTTTTCCGCCGACATACAAGAGAGTTCCTGTGGCTATTATTCCTGATACTACTGCTGCTGTTCCCGATAATGTTTTAAAGCCCATTGTTTTCACCTTCTGAAAAATAATACAGTATAGAAGACAGATACGAAGTATAAACTTATGTTGTAGTAAAAAATACTACATAACTTCAAATAGGAATAGCGACTACCTATGGGAATGGAAAAAAGATCATTCAAAAATATTGCAAAAAAAACTGCGTATGCCGGAATTGTTGGAACAACACTTGCGGGAATAGCGCTTCTCACAGAATTTGAAACAGGAATTTGGGAAAAGAGATTTGCGCATGGAGCAGGACTTGTGCAGCATGCGACTGGACTTGTATCTGGTGGCATTGAGGGGAGACCGGTTATAAATCTCGAAAGTATCCAAACAAGGGTAGATGAAATATATGCGGGCATGAAACAAGTGCCAAATATTATTATCCATGACAGTAACAGTACTGTGATTGGTGAATTTTACAATCTCAGCGGAAAGATAGATGATATCAATGAGAATAAGGCGTTGAAGGCAGCTGTTGTCGCGGCAGAGGACAGAAGATTTTATGATCATTTTGGATGGGATGTTGGCGCGTGCATAACTGCGGGCGCGGGGATTGGGTTTAGCAGAGGAGATATTCATCGAGGATGCAGTACGATTACCATTCAGCTTGCGGATAGTTTGTATGACGATACCGTGTATGGGGCAGAGAAAAATAAAAAGACACCGGCAGGCTGGGCAAAGAAAGCTGTTTGGAAAACAGATGAGTTCTTGACAGCAGCAGTGCTGGAGCAGGTCATGAGCAAGGATGACGTCCTTAAGTTGTATATGAACAATATTGATTTTGGATTTTCCGCGAGAGACGGAGTAGAAATACGGGGAGTGTATGCTGCATCAGAATATTATTTTGGGAAAGAGCCGGGAAAGTTGGATTATGTGCAGAGCGCGTTTCTTGCGGCGGCGATTCAAAAACCATCAACAGCAATGAGAGCTGCAAAAGCAATACTGAGTGGAGATGGAGCTGATGACAATAAAAATGTCATCTGGCTGAAAGAGAGAGTGAACAAGAGAGTCTTGACAGAGATGTACAAGAGAAACTTTGTTTCCGATGAAATTATTATCCCTGATAGAGAATATCATGAAGCGATGGAGCGGGTTGAAAAAGATGATTTTGGGTTTAAAGAAAACAAAACAACAAAGATCGCGCCAGAAGCGTATGGATTTGTTGTCGAGACAAAGCAGAGGTTGGATATCATGCTGGAAGAAATGCACGCGACGCTTCCTGAAGGGAGTGAAGTGCATGTGTATACAGGTCTTGACCTCAAAGTGCAGGAGCAGATGCAGGCAGAGATGGACAAGAAATGTACTGCGTTGAATAAACAGATTACAGGAAAAAATGGAAAAAAGTTCAAACGGTATGATGGAAACAATTTCAACGGCGCAGGAGTGGAGATAGACACAAGAACACAGAACATTGTAGCGATGATTGATGGATGCACTGCGTATGAAAAAGATACAGCAGGAAACAATGTCCGAATCAATTACAAAGAGAACAGAGCAACAACACCGTTCTGGGATCCGGGCTCTATGATTAAGGGAATCTGGGACATGATTGCGTTCCAGAATGGATTTTCACTAGATGCAACAATTGTTGATGAAAAGCGTGTTTATAGGGGGGAGCATGGAGAAAAATATTCTCCAGGCAATTTTGAAGGAGGATATAGTGGAAAGGCCTATACTCTAAAAGAAGCAACATGTAAATCGATCAATAGTATTTTCGTTGAGCTGGGATATGAGCTTTGTACTAGTCTTGGAGAAAAGAAACTTGTTGAGGAATTAAATACATTTGGGTATGATGTAAAGGATTATAAGATTCCGTATGGGATTGGCGCGTTTCCTGCTGCGCTGACAACAGTTGCGGGAAGTTATAGTATTATCGCGGAAAATGGAACAGCGACACATTATAGATATGGAAAAGAGGATCAGTATGATGATATCAATATGAAATATATCACCAAGATAGGAATCAGGAGAGAAGATGAGCAGGAAGTGATTTTTGCAGTGAATGGAGCAGAAGAACAGGTCGTGGCTCCGGAGATAACTGCTCATATGGATGACATTCTTCAATGTGTTGTGCAGGAAGGAACAGGACAGCGTGCGCAGCGGTCGGGAATGGATATTAGGGGAAAAACAGGAACAGCGCGAGGAAATCTTGGATTTGTAGGATATACAAGACAGGAGAATCTGTTGGCTCTCATGGAATTTGGTCTGGAAAATCCAGGAACAAGTCTTCCCAAATCATTTCAGGGGGGAAGAGATGCAGCGCCGCCAGTGGCAGATACATTGCAATATACAAAAAATGAGCGAGGGATGTAACCATGGATAAAGAAACAGCAGGAACACAAACGAGAACACAGGGAAAACCATCAATTCAGATAAAGAAAAGCACGTTGGTGCGAACTGCAAAATACGCAGGAGTTGGCGCAGGAGTCCTTTTCGTGGGATATGTCACTATGCACAGCAATGCCGCGCGGTTGATAGAATCATATATGGATGGTTTTTTAGAGAAGATTGTAGGAATTGAGAGGACAATTGAGAATCCTGCTGATACTATTGAAGCGAAGATAGAAGATACCTATAGCAGTGTAGAAAAAATATTTAGCGCGAACAAAAACAGGATGGGGCAGGGATTGTATAATGGGATTATGTTTGACATAAAGAAAAGAAGTGATGGTTTGGAAGATGTTTTCCTGCAAAATGGAAAAGGAACAGAAGTGGCGCGATATGTAAAAGAAGCGTTGAATCC
>JACRKI010000157.1 GCA_016215305.1 Candidatus Woesearchaeota archaeon
CGCTTATCGGTCCGGAATTAAAAGAAGAAGCAGAAAAAGTCTGTGACAAGGTCATTCTCCAGCAGGAATTCGCAGGATATGCAACTGACAAGAAAAAAGCAAAAAAATTGGCGCAGGAATATGATTATTTCATAGCGCAGGCAAATATCATGGCGCAGATCGCAGGAGCGTTCGGGAAAATATTTGGTCCACGGGGAAAAATGCCAAACCCAAAAGCAGGATGTGTTGTGCCGCCAAAAGGAACATTAAAACCACTTTATGATAAACTTCAAAAAACAATAAAAGTCAGCGCGAAAACACAACCACAAGTTCAGTGCAGAATCGCGAATGAAGAAGACAATGAAGCAGATGTTGTGGAAAATGTCGAATTTTTACTCAATCAGATTGTACAGCATTTGCCGCAGCACGAAACAAATATGAAAGCAGCGTATTTGAAACTGACCATGTCAAAGCCTGTGAAGATTGAATAAGAATAAAACCAAAAAATAAAAAATGGAGAGTGAAAAATTCTTCATGAGTGTCCAAAGGACACGAATGCAAGAATTTTTAATATGTCCGAAAAAAAATCAGTGAATAGAAAAGAAAAAGAAGCAACAGTCCATGAGTTTGCAAAGCTCATGGAAGAATACCCAATCATTGGCGTGGTCAACATGAACAATCTGCCAACAAAACAATTGCAGAATATGCGCGCGCAATTGAGAAAAACAGTTGTTATTCGCATGACCAAGCGACGCTTGATTAAGAAAGCAATTGAAGAAGCAAAGGCAAAGCGTCAGGGCATTGAAAAATTAGAAGAATATCTCGAAGGCATGCCTGCAATGATTTTCACAAAGGATAATCCGTTTGCATTGCAGAAAAAACTTTCAAAAAATAAATCCAGCGCTCCTGCAAAAGCAGGTCAGATTGCTCCAAAAGAGATTGAAGTCAAAGCAGGAGGAACAAATTTCGCACCTGGTCCAATTATTGGAGAACTCGGAGCAGTTGGAATCAAAGCAGGAATTGAAGGTGGAAAAGTTACTATCAAAGCAGATTCAGTCGTTGCAAAAAAGGGCGACGTCATTAGCGACAAACTTGCGGGAATTCTCTTACGATTGGGAATCGAACCAATGGAAATTGGGCTTGACCTTACCGCAGTCTATGAGAATGGATCAATTTTCACCAAACAAGTTTTGGCGATTGACGAAAATAAATACAAAGAAGATATGTGCCAAGCAGCACAATGGGCGATCAACTTGTCTGTCGAGACAGCATATCCAACCAAAGACACCACAGAATTGCTTCTCCAAAAAGCATTCCGTGACGCGAAAGGATTGGGTATCAGTCAGGCGATTATGGTCAAAGACCTTGTTGGAGATATTCTCGCACGAGCAGAAGCGCAAGTGCAGAGTGTCAAAGAAACAGCAGGTTGCTAATACTAGGAGGCTAGGAAAATGGAATATGTATACGCAGCAATGTTACTGCACAAAGCAGGACACAAAGTAGATGAAGCAGGAGTAAAGAAAGTCTTGGAAGCAGCGCATGTCAAAGTTGACGAAACGCGCGTCAGAGCACTTGTTGCAGCACTCGAAGGAGTTAATATTGACGAAGCTGTCCAGAAAGCAGCAGTAGCGGCACCAGCAGCGCCTGCGCATGCAGCTCCAGCGCATGAAAAGAAAGCGGAGAAGAAAGAAGAAAAGAAAGCAGATGAAGGAGCAGCAGCAGCTGGCCTTGGAGCGCTTTTCGGATAATAAAATCCTTACATTCGGGCATTTCATGCCCTCATGAAGGATTTTACTTTTTATTTTTTTATATTCATTATTTTTCATTAAAATTCTTCATGAGCGCGTCGCGCGAATGCAAGAATTTTATCTAAGGGATACGAATGCAAGAACAACAACAAGCAGCGGCTAATTCTCAAGAAACAAATTCCTCTTCTGATACAAAGAAATCGTTTGGAGATGTAAAAGCGCAAATTCAGGACATAAAAAATAAGCTTAATGCGATCAACACTGAAAAAGAGCAATGGTTTGCAAAGAGAAATGATTTCTCCCAGCAAATTAAAGCAGAAATTGGAAAGATAAAAGAATCTGCAAAATCGCGAGATACACTTACTTCTTCTGTTCAGGAAGTAAAGAAAAGACGAGATGAATTAAACAAGCAAATCGCAGAAAAAATCAAAGAAGCAAAGACAATGCAGGGCAGTGTGCAAAAAGCGACTGAACAAAAAGAAAGCAAACCGTATGTCAATGCAGAAGAATTAAGGCGGCAAATCGCAGGTATGGAAAAGAAAATTGAAACAGAAGGACTCACGTTTGAAAAAGAAAAAGAAATGATGAAAAAGATCAAGGCAATAAAAAAGCAGTATGAAGAAGCAAAGAAAGTCAGTGAAAGCTGGGGAAAATCACGCGAGTTGTCAAAAGAAATCAGCACACTTAAGAGAGAAGCAAATGAAAAGCATCAGGCAATTCAGCAGACTGCACGAGAAAGTCAGAAACAGCATGAAACCCTTGTGACAGAATCAAGAAAAATAGATGAGCTTCGCAAAGGCGAGAAAGAAGCGCATGAAAAGTTCATGGAGTTAAAATCGCAGTTTAGTGAATTAAACAGCCAGCTCAAGGCATTGTTGCCGGAAATGAAAGAAGCGCATGAGGCGCGGGAAGCAGAGTGGCAGAAGAAGCATAAGTATGCAGAAGACCAGAATAAAAAGACACTTGCAGAGAGAGCGCATTCTGTCGAGCAGAAATTGAAAGCTGGCGGCAAAAAGAATAAATTGACAATGGAAGATTTGCTTGCGTTTCAGGGGATGAAGGAGTAG
>JACRKI010000158.1 GCA_016215305.1 Candidatus Woesearchaeota archaeon
AAAAATTTTGGATGATCTTGGAATTCTTCCTCACCAAGTAGATTTATGTGCTCCGCGCATTGTATATCATCCTAGTATGGATAAACCACTAAGAAAAAAAATTATTAAACCTATAGAAAGAAGCAAAACAAAAGATTGGTTAAGACACGAATGAATCCACTCTTCTTTCTTTTACAATTTTCACAATATTCCTCTTATTAGCTATCTTTTTATTACAGTTTTTGCAGTGATTCATAGTTACAATTAGAAACAATCCTTTAATCCCTTACAGATCAATATCAGAACCAATAGAATTAGTAAAATTCGCATTAGAAAATTCGTTTCACAATTTTTCCATTAGAATTAGTAAATTCTGCTTTGCAGAATTCTTATGTTAGCAAATTTCTTATGATATATTTAATATTCCTGCGTAACTCTTGATTTTCTTGACCTTCCTGGTTTCACGATCCCTCTGAACCTAGCGCATCCAGGGCAGGCATACATCTTTCGCTCAAAGCTTGAAATCCGTCTTCTGTCCATTGATTTGGCAAGCACTGGATCGTTTATCCTAAATCCCTGATAAACTGGAAACGTTTTCCATCTAGGAACAAGCTTTCCGCAGAAACTGCATGTAATCTTTGTTTCCTGTCCTCTTTCTCTAGAGTGAAGATATCCTCTTCTGTATGGCGTGACTCCCATTTTATCAACTTAATCTATTTCAATCTAACGCATATAAAACTTATTCTTAATAAATATTTACATAAATCACAAAAATAATTCATAATATTTTAGAAAGGTAATTACATGATTGATTTCAAACAGGTCCTTGCTGAAAAAAAGCCAATGATATGGAAAGAAATTCAGAAATATCTCCCTGCAGAAGGGCCGTACAATTTTGCAGACGTTGTTAACGAATACCCAAGGCGCCAAGGAAAATACGGAAGAGGAGTGCTGATTCTTCTTTCCTGCGAAGCATTTGGCGGAGATGTTTCAAAGGCAGTGCGTACAGCTGCTGCAATGCAGATGTCAGAAGACTGGCTGTTGATTCACGACGATTTTGAGGACAATTCCGATGAACGAAGAAACAAGCCGGCATTGCATAAAATTTATGGAAACGAGATTGCAGTAAACGCAGGCGACGCGCTGCACCTGTTGATGTGGAAAGTTTTGATTGACAATAGAAAAATTCTCGATGAGAAAACAACATTCCGGGTTTTGAACGAGTTCTCAAGGTTCTTGGATATTACTGCAAGAGGCCAGCATTTTGAAATGTCAATAATAGAAAAGAAACCGCTTGAAGACTTGGAGTATGAGGATTACGAAAATATCATACACGGCAAAGCAGCTGAGTACACCATAAACGGCCCATTAAGGCTTGGTGCAATAATAGCTGGCCAAAGCGATGAGGTGCTGAAAAAAATAGATGAAGTAGGAATACCCCTTGGAAAAGGGTTCCAGATAAGAGACGATTTGTTAAACATAATCGGTGAAGGCTCTGTCTATGGAAAAGAAATCGGCGGAGATATATTCGAAGGTAAAAGAACCATACTGCTTATTCATCTTATAGAAAACACCAAAGGAGAAGAGCACAAAAAGGTTATAAAAATAATGTCAAAGAAAAGAGAGGAGAAAACTGCCGAAGAGGTCCAATACATCATAGACCTTATGAAGAAAAAAGGTTCTGTAAAGTTTGCAGAAAAAAAAGCAGAAGAGTTCGCAGAGCTAGCAAAGAATAATTTTAACAAGCATTTTTCAAAAATACCAAACAAGGAGGTATTTGAAACCGCAATTGATTTCTTTGCTACAAAAAGAAAGGTATAGAGGGAGACGATGATATTGGTTCAATGGGTAGGTTGTATTCTATTCAGAAGAAAAACCAACGAGATCCTCCATGTTAATGCATATGACGGCGAACTAAAAGCGAACGATGGAACAATGCTGAAAGGAAAATACCACATATATGCCACTGAGAAGTTTTCCGGAACACTAAAAACATCTGAACTTGATGCAAAGTGGTTTCCTATTGAAGACATCCTCAAAGGACCTGAAACATCATTTGTTTTGCATGGTACTGAATACATATTAAAACCAAGAAATAAGGAAGCTATTCGGGATTTCTTGAAGAAGCGCGGTATTCCCATTAATATCTAAATCTCCTCTCATAATTCTTGTGGTCCATCCATTCAAGAATTACAGACATAATCATCACTTCATTTCCTTTTATCGTATAGATAAGTCGCCATC
>JACRKI010000159.1 GCA_016215305.1 Candidatus Woesearchaeota archaeon
TTCAAGTCCATCGATCTCAGTCAATAATTGATTGACAACGCGTTCAGTGACTTGATTGCCGCCGTCTGCGCCCCGGCGAGGAGCGAGTGCATCAACTTCATCAAAGAAAATAATTGTTGGACTTGTTTGCCGCGCGCGCTTGAATACTTTGCGAACAGCTTTTTCGCTTTCTCCAACCCATTTTGAGTTATGTAAAAGCATGGGAATATTACCCCCAACAAATGAATGATGCTCTGTCTCCACATCAAACATTATCTGTGGCTTTGCCTTTTTCTTCATTGCAACAGTTGTCCATAAAAAGTCTCCTTTTGCAATCATTTGCAGTGTTTTATAATCTCTGTCAGCTTTTATTTTATCAGAAACATGTTTTTCAAAGAGCCGCATAAGCTGTTGCAGCCGCAATAGTCCTATCTTTCTTCTTCCTGAGATTGCGTGTTCAAAAGAACCATCTGGTATTTCTTTATCATAGGTGAGCCCCGATAATTGCTTAATCTTTTTCAAAAGAGGAGAAACAGGAGGTATTTCATATTGTCCATTGTAGCTTTTTCTGAGCTCATTGTTGTTGTGAAGAGAGAAAACATAATTTTTAAATTTCTGCATTTCACATTCTCCAGATATGGTAAGCATGAACATTTCATCTTTTCTCTCCCAGAATTTTGATTTAATGCCTAAAATAGTAGTGAGGTAAGCGATTCCCTCCACAAGAGCTGCAGATTTAGACCCATACTCTATTTTTGTTTGAGAAATGGAACCATCTCCTTTGTACGCGGCTCTCAAAAACGAAACAATAACTTCTTTTGTTGATTTTGCAAGAATTGACGGACAGTGTATGGTATGTGATTTTTTCATGCCTAACTGCTGGTCAAGAATCTGTTCAAGATATTTGACAAGCGGCATGGAATAAATAACAACCCTATCTTTATAGATGCTAATTCTATCTTTATCAGCAAATTGTTCAAACAAGGAAGCGATTTCTTTTTGATTTTCCTTATTATAATTGCAAATAGTAACTGCTTCTTCTGAAACATTGCCTTCAGAAACAAACCACCCGAGAAATGATGCCAAATCTTTTGTGAGGTATTTTGGTAATCGTGTTGTAGTTTTTGTGGAGAATATTTTAACATAATATGCCTTATCGTCTTCTTTAATAACTCTCAAATGCTTATATGTAGGAAGTGGGATATGCACAATCCTATCGAGTGTTTCTAATTTGTGAGGATACGCAACATAATCTCCTTTTTTTATGTCAGAGATTTTGATCCATTGAAGAGAGCCATTTCTATAAACAAACAATGGTTGGTTTGCTGAACCAGTTACTTTTGCATGATTTTTCAATTCGATATGATATGCATCATGCACGAAAAGTTTGTGGATAGTCTTGATTTGTGTTTTTACTGTTTCCCCCTTCTCTCCGAGCGCAAAAGTAAACACCGGCTGTATCAGTTTTCTGACTTCATATTCTGCATTTTTCTCAACAAGCTCCGATATAGGTAAACTATTCTCATAGAATCTTTCAATAGCAGTTGCGCCACAATGGCTCGTTAATATTTTTGTATCTGCAGAGACACAAAGCAGCTCAGGACCTTTCACTAAAATAAAATTTGCTTCGCTTTCATTCGCGACTGCTTTTGCGAGGAGTGTTTTTCCAGCGCCAGGAGGACCATACAATAAAATTCCTTTGGGAGGATTCACCCCAAGATTGGTAAATGCGTGGGGAAATTTCAACGGCCATTCGACTGCTTCACGAAGTTCTTGTTTGACATTTTCCAAACCGCCGATGTCATTCCATTTAATGCTTGGAATTTCAACAAGCACTTCGCGCATTGCGCTTGGTCGCACAGTCTTCAATGCTTCAAGAAAATCCTCTTCGCTGATTTTTAATTTCTCCAAAAATTCTTTTGGAATTGGCTCGTCTTCTTTTAATTTTAATTCAGGAAGTAATCGTCGAAGAACCACCATTGCTGCTTCTTTCGAAAGTGACGCGAGATCTGCGCCGACAAAACCATGTGTAATATCTGCAATTCTCTTCAAATCAAAATTTTTAGTAAGCGGCATATTTCTTGAATGAATTTTTAAAATATTAAGTCGAGCTTCTTTTCCGGGAACACCAATTTCAATCTCACGATCAAATCGTCCAGGTCTGCGCAGTGCGCCATCGAGAACATCAGGAATGTTTGTTGCCGCGATGACAACAACCTTGCCGCGTGCTTTCATGCCGTCCATGATCGCAAGAAGTTGCGCGACAACGCGCTTCTCGACTTCGCCGTGGGTGTCTTCGCGTTTGCCTGCGATTGCGTCAATTTCATCAATGAAAATAATTGCAGGAGCGTTTTTTTCTGCTTCTTCAAATTTCTTGCGAATGTTCTGCTCACTATTATGAGCAAATATTCCTCCGAAACCTGCAAGAAAGTTATGACATCCTGGAACAGAAACATCATACACATATGGATAATGCTGATCAAACTTTGTGACAGAAACTACTTTATCCCAATAAATATCTGAAGAAACTAATTGCGAAAGAGGCTCTGAAAGTTGGTATTGAAGAAGTACTTCTTTTCCAATGGCTTGTGTCTCTTTCCAAGCAGAGAAATGTGAATTATTTTTGACAAATGCTGCGACACATCCTTGAAGAGGAAGCTGATCTCGACGAGCAAATTTTTTAGAAGCAATATATCTATAAATAAGTTCATTTGAAGAAGAATTAAAAAATCCAATGTCCAGAAATTTTTCAAGATTTGTATATCCTGCAAAGCATATTCTTTTTTGCGGACGGTTTTTTCTTGAATAAATGTTAGCAACAATGCCAAATGTAAGAAGCATATAACTAATATCATCAGCAAGAGCTGGACTTTCTGTATCTACTTCAATGATAGGCGCATGCGCTTTTGTATGAACAGAACCATCCCCTGAAAAATATCCCCTCAAAAATGCGGCTTGAAGTGAAACATCTGTGGAAAATATCCAAGCAGGAACGTGTTTTTGTCGTGCGCCAGGAGAAAAGCCAAGCAAATGACACATTACTTTTCCAAGAATGGAACTGGAAATAAAAATGTCAGATCCATTTGTATTTGGTTTTCTATAACAAGCAACATGCCCGAAAAGTTTCTCACACAGTTCACCTATCATTTTTTCTCCCCTATTATGAATACTTAAACGAACACGATGATTAGTATAAGATCCTTCTGCCATCCAAAATCCAAAGAAAGAAAGAAGTTCTGGAGTCAGTTTGAGAAGAGTTGGGAAACTTCCTTGTTTTGTACATAATTGGATGAGAGTTGTATCCACTGAAATATTTGCTGCTTCCATGAGATGCAAAAAACGAGAAGCAGAAACAGTGATTGGCTTGGTTATAAGATCAGAAAGATATTTTTTATTAACACCAAGTAATTCTGCAGTTTTTAGAGAACCAACTTTTTGTTTTGCAAGAAGAATATATTTTTGAACATTTCTAATACGAATTCCGTAGTCTTGCTCTTTAAGTTTGTCTAAGAGATTGATTTCATGAATTGTCGCTGAAAAAGAAGGCAGTACTTTAGGAACCGCAATGTAAGACTTACCTGGAACTAAAGAAGAAGTAGGAATCGCTTCTACGCCCCTGTTTCCAACAGTAAAGAGAGAGTGATCATCTGTGACACGAATAGATCTTCCAGTTTTTGTCTTCACTTCTAAAATAGCTGACGCTGTTTTGTGTTTAATGTGACCATCAACAGCACGAAAACAAATCTTTCCTTGTTCATTAAAGCAAGCAACCTTGACAGAAAGCTGTTCATCAACAATTTTTCCGATAGGAATTCTTTGAATCTCGCCTTTGTATTCAACTAAGAGTTTTTCTTCTGGCACAAGAGACTGACCATAAAATTTGCTCATAATTTCAGGACCATTAATCAAAACAAAGTGAGAATTTGTTTCGTTCGCGACTGCTTTCGCAAGCAATGTTTTTCCTGTGCCAGGAGGACCATGAAGGAGAACTCCTTTTGGCGGCTCGATGCCTAAGCGTTCAAAAATTTCCGGATGCTTTAATGGAAGTTCCACCATTTCACGAACTTTTTTGATTTCATCAGTGAGTCCGCCAATATCTTCATACGTGACATCAAGAACTTTTTCCTCTTCAGATTCCACAGCTTCTGGATTAAAGCGAACCTCTGTTAAATCTGAAACAATAACAGGTTGTTTGGGATCAGCATCAACAACAATGAATTTAATGTCGCTGAATCCAAATCCCTGCATCCCTTCATCAAGCATGGAAAAAATATCGTTGAAGAATGGGGATTGATTCATAGACGGTCTTCGACGAGGAGAGCCGCCAAGAGAAACAATGTCTCCTTTCAGTAATGGTCTGCCGAGTAAACCTTGTTTGAAAATAGTGGGAGACGCGCGAATCATGATTCCTCTTTGTGCAGGAGCAATCGTGACACGTTTTGCTTCTTTGACTAAACCTTTTTTGACAGAAACAAGTTCTCCAATTCCAGTTTTTGAATTGCGGCGCGTGATTCCGTCCATGCGAATGATGTTGAGTCCGATGTCTCCGGGATATGCGCGATCGACAATAACGTAGCAGACTCGCTCTCCCTTAACCTCAAGAATGTCCCCGGGACGAATGCCGAGTTCGTGCATAAAGCTGGAATCAATACGGACAATTCCTTTGTTGACATCATCCTGAATTGCTTCTGCGACTTTGAGTTTGAGTTGTTTGCCTGTCATAAAAATCACATCATTCTTTCTGTTTTTTGATCTTTTTTCTTTGTGTTGGTGAAGGGTGGTTTGATTATATATTTTGTTAAATCAAGTTCTAGTGGTCTTTCTAAATTATATCAAGAAAGGAGAGGAAAATAAAATGAAAAGATTTTATTTATCGAACGTTGACGCGCGGCATTGGCACAGGCGGCGGCAATTGCACGTCTCTGCTCATGATGAGTGCTTGAATGTTGCATTTGTTGAGGACAGAACTCAAAACATCTTTCATCATGTCTGCGCTGAGTTTTTTGTTCTTTTGCCAGTTTGCGAATACTTCTTTGAGCTGTTCTGCGTCGCCGAGGTAAATCAAATTCCCGTGGAGTTCAATACTGCCGAAACCAGGATCATATTGTGTGGTAAAAAGGAAGCTGATTTTCAAAGAATCCTGTTTTTGCGAGCCGATAGGAAGGTTGTGTTCTTCCACGTTCACGATGGAAACATTGTTGTTGATGGTGATTTTTTCATTCCTGCCGTCTTTCTTTTCCGCAAGAAGTTTTGTGAATGTAAAGCTGACGATTGCCATTGTTGTTTCCTCCTATTATATCTACTTGTTATCTGTTTGAGTAGAAAGGAGAAATTTCTGTTGATTTATAAAAATAGTGGTTAAATTGTTTATAAGAATGATTATAGTGATAAATGTAGTTACTTTAACAACAATTCCAAGATTATTATGTTATCCTTTTCATATATATTTTTCTCAAAAAAATCAAAAAAGTTTTTTTGATCACTAATAGAGAGTTTTATCTTATTAACATTAGACTCACCTATTCCATGTATGTGTATGAAGCCAATTCCATACCGTTTAGAGATTTCCAACCTTTTTTTTATTTGATGAACTATGTCTTCTGCGTTCATTTGCTCATGCACAAAAACTGCAAGGAGAGATTTTTGAAGGATAATGTCGTATAACTCTTTGAATCTATCTTGAGATGAGTTATAAAGAGGCATAAAAAATTTTTCAAAATAGCCTGCCGTACAAAGGTTAGAAATATTATTATGTCTCTCTCCTCTATTTCTGATATCTCGTTTTAACTTACGAACATCTTCTCCTCTTCTAAATGCATTTCTTAAATACAGTGCAGCTTGTAAAGCTTCAAAATCACTAGGGGGAATAATTGGCTTAAAAAATGAAAGAATAACTTTATCGGGATTTTCTTTATTGTAATCATAGAGATTTTCTAAAGTAGATAAAGTTTTATTTTCAAGAAGTAAGTTGTCATCAGCAATATAGTCCCTTATTACACTTTTTAGCTCGGATCTTTTTTCTGAAGGAACTTGATCTATGAATAAATCAAGTTGTTTTTTGGTTTCATCATATTTGAAAGAATCATTAATAAGATTATTAGATTTGTAAGTAAGATTTACTTTCACTAAAGGTGAATTTATGTTTATGTTGAAAATAGCTTTTAGTTTCTCAAACCAAGTAGTTGTCATTTCAATTTTTTGAGAATCTCATTAGAGAAATTAGGTCGCTTTTGATAAAAACCTCTGAACCTTTCTTTGCGCCACCGAATTCTTCCGAAGAAATCTCTTCCCCATCAAATGTTAACACTTTTTGTTCAGGATCTTTTTTCTCAACAATATATCCTTCATCATTTACTGATTTATCTAGAAAATCTAAGATATCATTCTTTGCAATTTCATCAAAGGTTATAATAATTTTGTTTATCATTTTTACCACAACAGGGGTTAGAGTAGCAGTTAAAAAGATTATCATTCTGCCAAGAAATAATACTACCACCTCTTTTTTAAGTAAATTGTAGAAAAGCTAATATATAAACTTTGGTTTTTTGAAACAAAACTATCCAATGACCGTCCCAACAAAATTCTTTCCAGCCAAGCAATGCTGCAAATTTGAAAGATTATTGCCATTCAGCACAATCACTTTCATTTTGTCTTTTTCAGCAAGCGCGGCGGCAATCGGATCAAACGGCAAATTCATGCCAGCTTTCCATTCGCCGCCAACAATTTTTCTAAAGTCATTCCAGGAAATCTCCTTGATTGGTTTTGCGTCAGAAAATTTTCGTGGATCTTTGTCATAGACATAATCAACATTAGTAAGATTTATCACTGTCTTTGCGCCAAGTTGCTGCGCGAGAAGCACAGCGTCTTTGTCAGTACTGCTTCCGGGAATCCATCCAGCTCCGACAATAATGGGCTTGTCTGTCACAATTTTCCTGCTGTAATCAATGACAACATCTTTGTATGCAGTATCTCCAAAGATTTCACGAACAAGCTGTGCATTGGTGCGTGTGGTTAAAATACCGATCATGTCATTTTGAAAGGTGTGAAGAGGAGTGATCTCGTTTGCTTTGCGAAGATATTCGCGGCAGATCCAGCCGCCGCCAGTAATAATCCCAAATCTTTTTCCATGAGAAACAAGAGAAAGAATAATTTCGCGAAACTGTTTCAAATACGCGACATCAATGTCTTTGGGATAAATCAATGATCCGCCGAGGGATAAAATAATTGTTGTTTGTGTCATAATAGATCAAGCTCCAGAGTTTCGTTTCGCCATTCTACAGGGTGGACGGTGGGGGCTGGAAGGCTGGGAAGGAATACAAAAAACATCATAATCAACTCCCAAACCCAATCATGGTCACGCCAACCAAGATTGCGGCAATGCCGAGCCATTTGTAGAGATTCATTTTTTCATGAAGCATTTTGATGGACAATAAACTAATCCAAATATAAGAGAGTGACGTCAAAGGATAAAGAACAGAAAGTTCTCCATTCTTGAGCGCGATAAGGAAAAAGATACTGCTTAAGCCATAAAAGAAAACACCAATGAGCAATCGAATGTTCAAAAAAGAAAGCACACTTTTTCGTGTCATGGTATTTGCGCCATATTTCAAAAACAGCGCGCCGAATGCGCCAATTGATGTCGCAATAAGAACTAAAAATACAGAGCTCCAGGGAGTGTTCATGCAACATCACCTGTTTTCTTTTCAACTGATTTTTCTTCTATCTTTTCAGAAGCGGCATGTTGCTGTTTGCTCCCGAACCCAATCAAGCTTACGCCGAGAATAATCAAACAAACGCCCGCCCATTTATAGGAATTTAATGTTTCAGAAAGAAATTCAAAAGAAAGAATATTGACCCAGACAAAACTGAGAGAGACAATAGGATACAAGACAGAAAGTTCACCATATTTCAAAGAGACAACGAGAATTGCAGCGCTGATGCCGTAAATCGCAAAACCGCCAATCAGATACCAGTTGTGAAGAATATCCCAGCCGAGAGTAAGATTTGCTGTGCCAAGTTTAAACAAGAATTGTCCAGATGCAGTGAGAAGTGTCGCGAGCGCAACTGCGAGGATTGCAAGCGGATGTGTTTTCATAATTAAACCTCATCCTGCAGCGCAGCTTCAATCGCGACTGCGTATGCTGGTCGGGTAATGAAAACACCAATCGTCACTCCAAGGATTGTGGTCAATGCAAATCCTTTCAACGCGCCAGCGCCTGCCCAGAAAAGGGGAATCATCGCAACAACAGTGGTGAAGTATGCCGCCATAATAATGAAGAATGCGCGCTTCAATTTATCTTTCCAGCTCATAAATTCTTTTCGCAATTTACGACCATAGACTTCATCGGTGATAACAATTTGATCATCGACTCCAGTTCCGACAGCAACAAGAATTCCAGCGACAGCGGCAATGTCAATGTTCCAGCCGATGAATGCCGCAATTCCCAAAATAATGAGAATCTCAGACAACATGGTCATCATAATCAAAGTAAAGATAGAAACGTGCCTATAGCGAATGCCGAGAACAATCCCAACTGCGAGAATTGCAAGACTCATGACAAGGAAAA